>DYNG01000144.1 GCA_020721165.1 Desulfocapsa sulfexigens | reverse complement strand
CAAAATCAGGTTGCTGAAACTGGCGGGCGGAGATGTTCACCGAGAGTATAAATGGCGGCCAGCCTGCATCCAGCCACTGTTTTGCCTGGGTGCAGGCAGTTGTGAGTATCCATTCTCCCACCACCAGAATCATGCCGGTTTCTTCGAGGATGGGGATAAATTCTGCCGGTGGTACAAGGTCGGTGGCCGGCTGCCAACGAATCAGGGCCTCAATGCCAAAGATGGTGTGATCCAGGACATTGACCTGTGGTTGGTAGTACATAAGAAACTCATCCCGCTCCAGGGCCCGGCGCAAAAGTCGTTCGGTTTCCATGCGCAGGTGGAGCTCCTGATTGATGGATCTGGTAAAGAAATGGTAGTTGTTTTTGCCCTGTTTTTTGGCATGGTACATGGCGACATCGGCATATTTTAACAACAGATCAATGGAGTGGCCGTCTTCGGGATAGAGGGCAATGCCGATACTGACCGAAATGAAAAATTCTCTCCCTTCAACCTGGAAAGGGGGGGTGAAAAGGGCGAGAATTTCTTCGGCCAGATGGGCCGTTTGGCCTTTATCCAGCAGATTGTCTTGCCAGACGACAAATTCATCGCCGCCCAGTCGGGCCACCGTATCGGCATGGCCCAGGGAGTTTTGCAATCGTTCACCAACGGCCTGGAGGAGCTGGTCGCCCAGGGTATGGCCGATAGTATCGTTGATGAGTTTGAAATTATCCAGATCAAGCAGCAGGATGGCCATGGTTTTCTGCCGCTGGTCGTCTGCTTTCACGGCGCGATTGATACGATCGCTCAGGAGATCGCGATTCGGCAGACCGGTGAGCTGATCGTAGGTCGTCTGATGCAGAAGTTGCGCTTCATATTCGCGGCGGGCGGTGACATCCATGCCCACGCACAACACGCTCTCCAGGGTGCCATCGGCGGCATACAAGGGCTTGTTGGTCCAGGAAACCCAGATCCTTTCGCCGTTTTTCCGCATGTTTTCATTTTCGTTGTTGATAAACGATTCAGGGGTGCGGCATATTGCCTGGATCATCTGTTCCATGTCTTGACCGAGGGAGTCCTGGACCGGGATAATAGTGCCAATAACATGTTGGCCAATGATTTCATTCTGCGCAAAACCGAAGAATTTTTCCGCAAATTCATTGAAAAAGATGATGTGGCCTTGGGCGTCCATGCGCAAAATGATGCTGTTGGCATTGTTCACCAGTTCACTGTATTTGTGTTCACTGTTTTGTCTGGCCTCTTCTGCCTTGTTTCGTTCTCGGATCTCAGCCTGTAGATGGCTGGTTCGGGCCTTGATTCGAGCGCCCAGGAAAAAAGAAAAAAGGAGAAGGGCCAGGATGATGCCAGCTGCAGTCCAGATAACAAAGAGTACCCATTTGGGCGCGGTCGTTTTTTTGGTTAAGCCCAGCCATCTCTCCAGTGACTGATAATAGGGGGAGGCAGTATCTGCCTGTAAGATTTTCAGATGTTTGTCAAGGGCGGCAAGAAGATAGTCGTTTGTGCCCTTGGGGACGGCATAGCGCACTTCAATGGGGTTAAAAACAATGGGGCTGGCCTTGAGCCTTGGATAATGACTCTCATTCTGCAACGCATAAAACCGGCCCACCACGCCGGCATCGGCCTGGCCGCTGTCCACCATGCGGAACACGGCGTCAAAATTATCCACAGGCAGATAGTGGGCCTTGATGCCAAACTGATCCAGCATGGAGTGGAGCGCCAAGTGGTGGGTATCATTGGCAATAACGGCTATTCGTTTTTCGCTTAAATCGAAATAGGATTGGACGGAGGAGCGATGCGGGATATAAATTTGTCCCCAGTTGGCAATCACATTGATCGCATTAAAATCGTACAGTTCAGCCCGTTGTTTGGAATAGGCAATGGTGACCATCAGGTCAATTTCTTTGGTTTTCAGGCTTTCCAGGCACTTATCAAAGGTGTTGGGGACAAACTCCAATCGCCATCCTTCCTGGTCGGCCACCACGGTGAGGATATCAATGAGGATGCCGCTGGGTTTTCCTTTCTCATTGATAAACGAAAGGGGAGGATTCTGTTCCAGGCCAACCTTGATGGGTGCGCCGGCCAGAGTATTCTGGATCGGAGTCCAGAGGACACATGACAGGAGGCCGAAAAAAAGGCACAATAAAAGAGGGCGAATGGTGGGACAAGAGCTGGGTGTAGGGATGGTCATATCGGAACTGATGCTGTTGTCTATGGAGCGAAAGGGGGATCGTGTTCAGGATTGAAAAAGCTGATCAATAATTGCCCCATACTGCTCAACTGTACTGGTTTTTTTTATTCTTTTCCACAGTTTTTGTTGTTCAGGAAAGGAGGCGGCCAGATAAAACCAGAGCTGCTTCATCCGGCCCAACAGATGTCCGGGGCCGTTGAGATGGTTCTGATAGGTCGTGAAGAGCTCCTGATGAAAGGCCTTGAGCCTGGCTCTTCGTTGCTCGGGGCTGGGGTGGTGGCCCTTGATGGTCAGGGCCAGAAAGGGATCGGCCAGGAGGCCGCGGCCAATCATCCATTTGCGCGGGCCGGGGAATTGTGTTTGCAGCCGGGTCATGATGGCGGGGGTCGTAATGTCTCCGTTGTAGACCAGGGGGTGGCGGCTCAGGGCCAGACAATGGCCAAAATGGTCGGGGTCGGCGCTGCCGGTGTAAAGTTGCCTGCCCAAGCGGGCATGAATAATGATCTCGGTGAGAGGATACTCATTGAGCAGGGGCAGGAGGGTGGTCAGTTCGTCGGGATGATTGAGCCCAAGACGGGTCTTGATGGAGAGTCGGAGGGGGATTCTGGGGAGAACAAAATCAAGCAGGGCAAGGATGGCCTCGGGATAGGGAAGCAAACCGGAGCCTCGTCGTTTACGAGTCACCATAGGGGCTGGGCAGCCGAGGTTCCAGTTGATTTCGGTGTACCCGAGGTCGTGCAGGCCGCAGGCCAGGGCTACAAGGCCATCGGGATCGGGATGGAGAAACTGGGGGATGACCGGCAGGGCAAGATTGTTTTCCGGCAGAAGATCCTGAAGCTGGCGCACGGCAGTATTGGCGTGGGGCTGCGGGTTGATAAAGGGGGCAATGGCCTGGTCGGCGCCGCCGAAATGTCGTTGAAAGAGGGTGCGGAAGATATGATCCGTAATGCCGCGAATGGGCGCCAGAATAAGGAAGGGCTGGTCAGTCAGGGCTGGCGCCTTCCCCTGAGCCTCCTGAAAAATAATCTTTTCGCCCAAGCTCTTGGTTATGCTCAAAATTTTATCCTCGGAATAGCCGCTGCCTGTCAGCGGTAATTTTTTTTTCACAGGCCTCGATTGGGGAAGAACGGCTTCATTTTACAAGAGATTCCTCTCTGATCCACTGGACGATTTGGGCCAGGGTGGGTTTGATACCGGCAATTTTGACCTGGCCGTTGATCATCAAGGCCGGGGTGGCCATGACCCCCAGTCGCCAGATTTCATCACGGTCATGAATCTGCTCGATGTCGGCGGCAATTCCGGCCCGCTCCATGGCGTCAATCACCAGTGTTTGCAAGGAATTACAGCTGATACAGCCGCTGCCGAGGATCCGAATCGTCAGGCCAGGGCTGGATTCATCGCCCTGTCCGGTCAGTTTCCGGTATTCCCGGCTGATGGCCTCCCGGTATTTTTCGAGCATGGAGGCCGGGATGTAATTGCTGGTCTTGACAGCCTCAAGGATAAAGGAGACGGCCTCGGACTCTTCCATCCGAGCGGCAAGGGCCTGATTCATGGCCGTGTCAAATCCAAGCAGGCCGATGGTGGCGTTGCCGATTCTGATGGTCCGGGGGGTGGGAGTATCCATAGCTGTTTGGGGGAGTTTCTGGTAGAAAGAAAGGGAGACGGTATGGGGCGGTATGGGACAGTCGCCCAGTTTACGATAACCGAATGAGATTTGAGATGAAAGCAGAAAAGATCAGCAATCGTTTTGACCCGACAGTGGCGCGGGCCCGAATGCACGACTATCCGGCGCCTCTGCTGGCGGCCTTGCCCAAAGTGGCGCAGCGACTGGGGCTGGAACTCTTCGTGGTGGGGGGCACCCTGCGGGACTGGCTGTTGGGCCGGACTGCCGGCGATCTGGATTTGACCGTTGCCCGTGAGGCTGTAGCCTGTTGTCACGCGCTGATTGCTGTTCTGGGCGGGGGGGCCTTTGTGCTGCTGGGTCGGGGCGAGGAAGAGGCGGGAAGGG
>DYNG01000143.1:1469-4245 GCA_020721165.1 Desulfocapsa sulfexigens | reverse complement strand
TCGGGGAGGCGCGGGTCGCGCAGGGGGCTGAAAAAGCGGAGTTCAAATCCGGCCTTGCGCAGCATCTGAAAATTATCTTCGTAATAAAAACAGAAGGCCTCGTCTTTGGCCACGGCGATGGTAAGTGGTTTCTTTTCGGAAACGGCGGGTTTTGAGGCCGCAGTTGAGGGCGCCAGGCCGGAACCCAGCGAAAGCAGGGCATCGAGGTCAAGATGCTTCTCGATGGCGCAAACGAGATCAGTCAATTGCTCTTCATTCAGGGGGGATTCTTCACCCATGTGCAGGCCCAGATGTCGTTCAGGGATGGAGAAGCGGATGTCGCGCGGGAAAAAACCGATGATTTGCGACTGACAGGCCCGTTCCATCGCCCCCCGAATCATTTCCGCCTGGCGCGGGGAGGCCACCCGATTAAAAATCACCCCTTTTATCTGGACAGACGGGTCGTACAGCTCAAAACCCTTGACCACTGCCGCCACACTTTCGGCGGCGGAACGGGCGTCAACGACCAAAATCACGGGCAGATTCAGGGCGGTGGCCAGGGCCGCCGAGCTTGAGATTCCGCCATCAAAGAGGCCCATCACCCCTTCGATAACGGCCACCCCATTTCCTGGGTGCAGCGCCAGCCGATTATAAAACGACTGCTGGCAGAAATCGTGGCCGCACATCCGCAGATCGAGATTGACCGAGGTGGCGCCGGTGACCATCCGGTGCAGGGAAGGGTCAATAAAATCTGGCCCGCATTTGCTGGGCAATACCGCGTATCCCCGGGCCTTCAGAGCCGCCATGATGCCCAGGGCAATGGTGGTTTTCCCGCAGCCGCTGGCCACGCCGCCAATGAGAAAGGCAGGGATGGTTGATGCTTGTGCTGGGGAAATGGGGGAGGGGCCAGCGGAGGCGGAGTGGAATATCATGTAGATTTATAACGACAGTCGTCTGATGCAGAGGAGAACAATGACCACCAACGCAGAGCCTGCCAGCATGAGGCGATTGGCAAGAAGGATATCGTCGTTGGCACACTCCCGTCTTTTTTTGCCGATGGTGGGTTTGCTGACGGACTGGCCAAAATAGCGGGAAGTTCCTCCCAACTGCACCCCCAGGGCCCCGGCCACTGCCGCTTCTGAATGGCCGGAATTGGGGCTGGCATGGTTGAGGCGGTCAGAAAGAAAGGTGGCCAGGGCATTCTTGCCATCAAGTCCCAGGCAGAAGGCGGCTGGAGCCAGCAGCAGGCCGCTGAGACGGGCCGGGAGGAAATTAGCCGCATCATCGAGGCGGGCCGCCGCCCAGCCAAACGACAGGTATCGTTCATTTTTATAGCCAAAGAGGGAGTCCATGGTGTTGATGGCCTTATATCCTATGGCCCCCAGGGCTGCCATACAAATCGGGCTGATGGCGACGAATGAGGCGCAAAAACCGCCCAGCACGGCATAAAAAAGGGGGGCGGCCACCCCGTCCACCATGTTTTCGGCCACGGTCTCCACGGCTGCCCGAATAACCCCTGGCCGGTCCAGTTCGGCGGTCTCGCGGCCTACAATCATGGAAACGGCCTGTCGCGCCGCCCCCAGTCCGCTTTCGCCTTCCTGTTGCAAGGCATCAAAAACGGCCTGGCTGTGCTTGATCAGATCGCGGGCGGCAATGGTCGTGTAGAGCAGCAAAATTGCCAGGCCTTCAGCCAGTCGGGGCGAAAAGAGATTGGCCAGCCATAAACCGGTAAACGACAAACCAAGACAGATGACAAGAACTGTCAGGACGGTGATTATTCCCGCCAGTCGCTGGTTGGTAAACACCGCCCGGAAAACCGTCTCCAGTCGGGCGCACAGCCAGCCCATCATTCGCACCGGATGCGGAAACCAACGGGGATCGCCAAGAACCAGATCCAGGGCGATGGCAGCGCCGAACTGCGCTTCAAAGGGCAACAGCGACACTGACGACTAACGGGTGCGCGACCAGCGTTGATAGGCAAACAGATCATGGTTAATGGCATCCATGTCACATTTCTCCCGGTAGTACACCTTATGATAACAGGGCGGGGAGGCATACCACTCACTGAATGATTCATGCTCTTTATGGTCGGGGTCACTCATGACCTCACAAAACTCATAGTATCCGGGGACGCCGCCTACATCTTCGGGCGGGCAGGCCCCTTCGCCCTCAAGACATACCATGGGAAAATCGAGACCGGGGTCAAAATAGTTGCTGTCTTCAAGGGTGATCGTATGTTGCCAGTCATCGCCAAAGTCATACCAGTAACTCATTGTTCGTCCTTTTTTCTTACAGAGATCAACGAGACGGTATTTCCCCTCTTCTAATCCTTCTTCTTTGGATTCTGGATTTTCGGTATAGCGTTTTTTACCGATGGAGAATTCATGGAGGTGGCTATCTTTCCAGCCCATGACAATCTGGATGACATCGTGCAGACGATCAAGGGTGATGTCGGCGGGAACCACAAAACGACGCCAGATAACGGGCTCGATGTCAAGAAGTTCGATTTTTAAAAGGTACAATCTGGTGTGCATGATTTTAATCTCCTGTTTTATTGGTTATTCGCAGGGCGGGGGAGGGGGAACGGTTTTTGCCGATGGATTACTCCAGAAGTTCTTCAGTTTGAGAAAAAGGGTGGTGATGCCGCGCCAGATCCGGGGGAAAAGCCAGATGGCCGCCAGGATAAAGAGAAAGAAAAGGATCAGAAAAATGACTGGATGGTAGAGAATGGCCCAGAGTCCGGCAAAAACCGCCAGGTCTTCCATGAACGAGGCCGTCCAGTTGCTGAAGGGCTCAG
>DYNG01000143.1:0-1369 GCA_020721165.1 Desulfocapsa sulfexigens | reverse complement strand
GCAAAAACCGCCAGGTCTTCCATGAACGAGGCCGTCCAGTTGCTGAAGGGCTCAGGCGAGGTATTGATCAGGACCCGGGAGCCAGCCTTGAGAAAATGGGAGGTGGCCGAGACCCCGCCGCCCAGGATACCGGCGGTGATGGCCACGGCGGGATTAACCTCGCCCACTGCTCCGGCGGCCAGCATGACCCCGGCGGGAATGCGGATAAATGTATGGATGGCATCCCAGCCGCTATCAACCCCCGGGGTTTTATCGGCAAAAAATTCCACCGCGTACATCAGAGTGGCGGCCCCGATAATCATGGGATTTTGCAGGATCTGCAACTGTTCGGGCAGAACAATATTACCAGTAATTCCCAGAAAGCCAAGAACCCCGATGGTCGCATAGAGGTTGATGCCGGCGGCCCAGGCGGTGCCCATAGTCAGGGCGATGGTGGCGATAAGCTGCTGATAGGTATCCATGATGGCGCTCCTTGCTGGACTTTATTATTTGCAGCATCGGAAATCTTTTTTTTCTACTCCGAAATAGACGCATAAGAACGAGACGGTCTTCTGATCCAGAGATCGTATCTGTAGCGCCTCTTCCCTGATTTTTTCCTTGCCATAGAATGCTTTCAGCCGTTGCCAATCCGCCCTGTTTCCTCTTGAGACGATGCGCTCAATAATAAATCGGGCGTGCGTTTGCAGGTCGAGGGAGCCCTCTTCTATATCCCAGAAGAGGGCCTTATCGAATGTGAGGTCGGCTCGGATGGCGGCGGGGACACTGTTCACTAAAATACCGTTTTTGGTAGGGTGCGCCGTGCGCACCATTGCTGGAAATTGCAAGGACAGCGGCAGTTCAAGCGCCGTGCGCACGGCGCACCCTACTGTTCTAAAATACCGTTTTTGGTAGCACCCTACTGTTCACAGGCAATCACCCCTGCTCGCGGCATTCGCTGAGATGACTATCGAGAAACTCGCACTCCTTGGGCGAGAGATCAAATTTGATTTCCACCTGATGGAGCAGGGCTGCCCGTTGCTTGTCGGGGTGTTGCTGAAGAAGCTCAGAAAAGGCGCAGATGGCCTTTTTCATCTTGTCGCCGGGGCGTTGGGTGGGTAAGGAGGGCATTATCGTGGGTTCCTTGTCAGTAAAAGAGGACGGTCAAGGTCAGGAAACGGGTTTTAAAATCAGTCCGGCCAGAGGCGGGACGGTAATTATGGCGTGGCAGGGGGCCTGGGCAAAGGGTTCGGCAACCGCTTGATAACAGACGGGTTCCACCGCCTGACTGCCGCCATAGGCCTGGTCGTCGGAACAGAAAACCTGGGCATAGCTGGCGGCGGTGGGCAGACCAAGTGGGTATGAAGACAGGGTCTGCGGGGTGAAATTGAAG
>DYNG01000142.1 GCA_020721165.1 Desulfocapsa sulfexigens | reverse complement strand
TGACCGCCCTCACCTTCTTCTGCTCGCAGAACAACTCCCGCACCGTAAAACCGATGCCAGCCTGATCGTTCTGGGGCTGAATCCGCACCCGGTCGCCCACATGCAATCGTTCCCCGGCAGTCAGCCCGATCCTGCCGCCGCGCAGGGAGACCACCTCGCCCAGGTGACGGCCCAGGGTTCCGGGCTGGGCTGCATCGGCAATGCCAGTGGGGACAAAACCGGTCAAAAAACCCTTGGTGGCGGGGCGGCCAAAGGAGAGATCCAGATGCTCCTGGGCCTGCTGGAGGGCGCTTTTGCGCTGTTCGGGCCTGGCATCCAGCATCAGCCGGTAGGCCGCCACCACCCGGGCGACGAACTCGGCGCTCTTCATCCGCCCCTCGATCTTGAAGCTCATAACTCCAGCCTGAATCAGTTGCGGCAGGAGTTCAATGGCGCTGAAATCGCTGGTGGAAAAATGGTAGCCGGCCTGATTACGGTTGTGCAGACGGCGGCGGCAGGGCTGGGCGCAACGGCCCCGGTTGCCGCTGGCGCCGGTCAGGGCCGAGGAGAACAGACACTGGCCGGAGATGGAAAAACAGAGGGCCCCATGTACAAAATGCTCCAGCTCGATGCTGGTCTGGCTACGGATTTCAACGATCTCGGCCAGGGACAGCTCGCGGGCCAGGACTGCCCGGGTAAAACCCATCTGCTCCAGCATCCTGACCCCGGCTGGGTTATGAACGGTCATCTGGGTGGAGGCGTGCAGCGGCAGCGCGGGAAAGTGGTGACGAGCCAGCCGCCAGACCCCGAGATCCTGGAGAATCAGGCCATCCACCCCAATGGCGGTCAGAGAGGCCAGAATATCCACCAACCTGGGCAGTTCGGCCTCTTTAATCAGGGTGTTGAGGGCGATATAAATCTTCTTTTTCTGGAGGTGGGCCAAGCTCGTCATCCGCTCCACGACCTCCAGGCTAAAGTTGCGGGCCTTGGCGCGGGCGGAAAACTCTTCAAGTCCGCAATAGACGGCGTCGGCCCCCTGATCGAGGGCGGCAAAAAAGGCCTCCAGGCTGCCAGCCGGGGCCAGAAGCTCGGTTATGACCTTTTTTGGCAAAGAAGATGGTTGCACATTCATTTTTTTTTGTGCGGAACTGGTTCCGAAGGCTTGCCATTTCCCGCTCACGAAACGAACGACCAGCAAGCGGCTGAGAAAAAATCAAGAATTTAACGGGAACGGCCAACAGGCCCCCATCATTTTGCAAAACGGGTTCGTATTTTGGTCACAATCTCCCTGAATTCCGGCAACTTAAACCAGTGCAAAATAAGGGCGTAGAGACTGGCCGCTCCGACTATCACCCCGGTGGTGGCCAAGAGTTGCTGGACCAGGGAGCCGATAAAAAATGGCGCCAGCAGCGCCCGGGCGGCCAAGAGGAATATCGCCATGCAGACGGAGGCCGCGCCAATTTTCCCCAGGCCCCGCACCAGGGCCTGCAGGGGATAGCCGCCCAGTTTCCAGTAGAGCACGGCGCTCAAAAAGACAAAATTGAGAACCATGGTGCAGGAAGTGGAGAGGGCAATGGCCTGATGCTGAAAGGAGGCGATGGTCAGATTGATAATCAGGATATTGGCGAGCACGGCCATAAAACTGGCAATGACAGGATATCGGGTGGTGTTGAGAGCGTAAAAAACCGGCACCAGCACCTTATTGGCCGAATAGGCAAAGAGCCCGACTGCGTACAGGGTCAGGGTCTGGGCCGTGGCCACGGTATCTGCGGCGCTAAAGGCGCCCCGCTCAAAGATCAGGCGGATAACCGGCTCGGCCAGCATGACCAGGCCGACCGTGGCGGGAATGGTCAGGCAAAAAACCATGGTCAGTGATGACACCAGGGTGGTCCGCATGGCCGGCACATCTTTTTGAGCGGCATGGCGAGCCATAATCGGCAGAGCGGCAATGGAGAAGGCGACGCCAAAGATGCCAATGGGAAGCTGCACCAGACGAAAGGCATAGTTCAGCCAGGAGACCGAGCCCTCGGCACAGGAGGCGGCAAAGCTGGTATTGATGAAGATATTGATCTGGGTGGCCGAAAGGCCAATGGTGGCCGGTAGCATCAATTTCAAAATGCTGTGCAGACCGGGGTCTTTGAGATTGAGGTTGGGGAGAAAGCGAAATCCCGCCTTGAAGAGCGTCGGCAACTGGACTGCCAGTTGCAAAACTCCACCAATCAGGGTGCCAATCGCCATGCCGACAATGGCGGGCTGACCATAGCGGGGCAGAAGCAGGGCCAGTCCCGCTCCGCCGACGATGGAGCCCAGATTGAAAAATGAAGAGGCCAGGGCCGGCACAAAAAATCGTCCTTTGGTATTGAGCATGCCCATAACCACGGCCGCCAGGGATATAACAATCAAGAACGGGAACATGATGATGGTCAGGGTCGTCGTAAGTTCCGCCTTTCCCGCCACCTGCGAAAAATCAGGAGCAAGCAGATGCACCAAAGGCCCGGCCAGCAACATGCCCAGCAGGGTGAGAAGCGACAGGGAAATGGAAAAGAAAATCAAGACATTGGAGGCCAGCCGCCAGGTCTCTTCCTGGGTTTTGGTGGTATCGTAGCGGGAAAAGATGGTGACAAAGGCCGCCGATAACGCGCCTTCACCAAAGAGATCACGGAGGAGATTGGGAATCCGGAAGGCCACCACAAAGGCATCGTTCGCCAGGCCCGCCCCAAACAGGGCGGCAAAGATCTGCTCCCGCACCAGCCCCAGCACCCGGCTGCACAATACCGCCACGCCCACAGTGCCCGCAGATTTGGCAATGGTCGTCGAATGTTGCGATTTTTCGCTCAAATCTTCATTCTCCCTTGGTGATGCTGAAATAGTGTGCGCCTGGCAAAAAAAATACTATTGATAGCGTTTTTATTCATTCTTTACCAGAAATTCATGGTAACCACGGCAAAAAGTTTCCAGAAGGCCACAAAAAAAAACAGGCGATCAATCCCTCTTGACTTTGCCTCCGTATGGGTGAATATTGAAATAAATGATTCATTAATGCTTCTCTGAAGAAATTTGTCAGCGCCACCCCTCATCCAAGGAGAGTTCTATGCAAGACATTAACAAGATCAGGAATATTGCCATTGTCGGCCACGGCCATTGTGGAAAGACTTCCCTGGCCGAGGCCCTGCTCTATACCGCTGGCAAGACGAAACGGCTGGGCAAGGTTGAGGATGGCAATTCCGCCATGGATTTTGATGAAGAAGAGATCCGCCGCAAACTCTCCATCAGCAACTCATTTCATCATTATACCTGGAAAAAACATGACACATTTCTGATTGATACCCCAGGCGATGATAATTTTCTCAATGAAACCTACCAGGCCGTTCAGATCACCGACAGCGCCCTGTTTGTGATTGACGCGGTCATGGGGGTGAAGGGGCAGACCAGCAAATTTGCCCATTTTATAACCGAAAAGAAACTGCCCTGTCTTCTTTTCATTAACAAGATGGAGCGGGAACGGGCCGATTTTTACAAAACAGTTGATGATATAAAAAATCAGCTTCCCCTCAATCCGGTTGTGCTGCAAATCCCCATCGGGTCAGAAGCCGATTGGCAGGGCTGTGTTGATATTGCCTCCCAAACCGCCTGGCTGTATGGCGCCAATGCCAGCCCATCTCAGATTGAAATTCCAGGGGATCTCCAGGAGCTGGTTGCCGAATACCATGAAAAACTGATGGAGACAGTGGCCGAGGCCGACGATGAACTGATCGGCCATTTTCTTGAAAATGGGGCCCTGACCGACGACGAAATCCATCTGGGCCTGAAAAAAGGGGTGGCCAGCGGCCTCTTTGCCCCGGTTTTCCTGGGTTCCGCCCTGCTCAATGGCGGAATATCCTTTCTGCTCGATGCCATCAACCATATCCTGCCCTCCCCGGCTGATGGCCAGATCCTGGTAGGAACCCATCCCCAGACCGGAGAGAGAGAAGAACGAAAACCCTTTGCCAACGAACACTTTTCGGCGCTGGTCTGTAAGACCATGGCCGATCCCTATGCCGGTCGTCTGACCATTTTTCGGGTCTATTCCGGGATGCTGTCCGGTGACTCGGTGTATAATGCCAGCAAGCAGGTCAATGAACGATTTGGCCAGCTCTTTCTGCTGGAGGGCAAAGAGCAGCAGGCGGTGAGCGAGGTGGGGCCGGGCATGATTGTGGCGGTGGCCAAGCTCAAAGAGACCACCACCGGCGACACCCTGTGCGATGCCGCCCATCCCCTTGTCTATCCCCCGT
>DYNG01000141.1 GCA_020721165.1 Desulfocapsa sulfexigens | reverse complement strand
ACTTAAAATTAATCAAGGGAGAGATTAATATCAGGGATATCATCCACGCCTTTCCTGGACGGAGCCTTCTGTGGGCCACCAAATTCCCCCAGATCGAGATTAAAATTCAAGTCGTCATCAACCGGGGGCGGCGGAGAAGGTTGAACCGGTGGAGCAACAGGCAAATTGCCAAAAAGATCAATGTCATCAAGAGACAGAGCGGCAAATTCATCATCCTGACCAGGGCTCTTATCACCACGGACAGACGATTCTCCAGGTGTTTCAGGAGATTCAAGAGAGAAATCCAATTCATCCAAACTCAGTTCATCGTCTCCGCCCACCTGAATTCTCTCTGGGACAAGACCGCCACGCATGCTTGCGGCATTTTCCGTCGCCATAGACAGAGGTGGCGCAAGATCCGAAATATCGGCCAGCTCTTCGGGAATAGCAATTTGTGCTGGCGAGGTCGCCTGCACGGCATCCATATTCACCGGCACAGTCTCAAAACGACTGGTATCAAAGACGATGTCATCGTTATCAAGCCCCTGTCCCTCTTGACCTCCTGCCTCAAAATCAATCTCAAAACCCTCATCCTGCGGCATCGCGTGTTCAGAACGGCCAGCAGACAGATCCTCACCATCATCCACCAACAGATCCAGATCGGGATCAAGGGTGTCCATCGCTTCTGCATCAAAACTGCTCCTGGAACGCTGCACAGAGATATTGAGAAAAGACGGAACAGCAGCCAGATAGGTAGTTCCAACCTGTTCACCCTGGGCCAGAGGCTTATGACATTTACGACAACTTTCCAGGTGATCAAATGAGAGGTATCCACATCGAGGACAGCGCATAATCAGTTTCCTTTTCAAGAAAAATTGTACTACCCCGGCACGATCTTGTCGGCCTTCTTCTCGCACACCAACCGGTATGCCTTACCAAGCTCTGTCTTGCATGGGAGGAGCTTCAAAAGATTTTCGGCACGAATTTTCTACACCCTTGAAACACTCAACTGGATACTATGACCAGCAGCTGAGCTTCAAAACGCATGATAACAATGATCGTACACGGAAAAACCGTTTCGCTCCTGAACTGAACAACGAACCTGTTTTACTATGGCACATTCACCATAAAATAATCAAGAAATAATTCACACTATCCAATCCAGCCCCATATCAGAGGCTGGCGCGGAATGGGTCAGGGCCCCTATGGAGATAAGATCAACACCGCTGGCCGCCACCGCCCGTAGCGACTCCAGGGTAATGCCGCCGGAGGCCTCCACCAGGGCCCGGCCAGCAACAAGCCGCACCGCTTCCTGCATGAGGGAGCACTCCATATTGTCGAGCATAATGATATCCACTCCGCAATCCAGACATTCGTGTACCTGCGCCAGGGTCTCGGTTTCCACCTCAATACGCAGGGTGTGCGGAATTTTTTTACGCAGAGAGGCCACGGCGCCGGCAATGGAGCCGCAAGCGGCGATATGATTATCTTTCAGCAGCGCCCCGTCGGCCAGATTGAAACGGTGATTATGGCCGCCACCCACCCGCACCGCATACTTCTCCAACATCCGCAAGCCCGGAGTGGTCTTGCGGGTATCCACGATCCGAACCGGCAAATCTGCCACCAGCTCAACAAAGCGAGCGGTGAGGGTCGCAATGCCACTGAGTCGTTGCATCAGATTCAGGGCCACCCGTTCAGCCTTGAGCAGATCCAGCACGGGCCCGGAGATCGTCAGCAGAATGTCCCCCGCCGCCACCCTGGCGCCCTCCTCCACCGGATCGCTGATAGTAATCGCGGAATTCTGGATCGTAAAGACCTCAGCGGCAACCGTCCTGCACCCCGCCACCACACAGGGCTGTCGGGCCACAATCTGAGCCGTCCCCCCGATATTCTCAGAAAAAATGGCCTCGGATGTCACATCTCCATGCCCGATATCCTCGGCCAGAAAGGAGCGCAGCAGGGTGTGCAGGGCCGCCTTATCCAAGGTTGCGCAACCGCTGTTCGGCCTCCACCATCTTGGCAAGGCTCGTCTCCAGTTCGGCCCTTTTCTCTTTTTCCTTCGCCACTACCTCCGGCGGGGCATTACTCACAAATTTCTCACTCTCCAGCTTCGCGCTCACCTGGGCCAGCTTGGCAACCACCTTCTGTCGTTCCCGGGCCAGCTTGTCCAGCTCCTTTTCCACATCCACCAAGCCCTTGAGCGGCACCAAGATTTCCATATCCTTGAACAGATACGAAGCCGCATCGTCCGGCTTGTCGCCCGTGTCGCTGATCAGCAGCGATTTAAGCCGGGTCATATTGGCAATGGTGGCGGAATATGACTGCAGAAAGGCGACCCGTTCTGATGAGGGACAGAGAATAACCGCCTCAATCGGTTGAGAGGGATGAATAACCGCCTCGGCCCGAATATTGCGGATACCAGTGATGACGCCCATAAGCATCTCCACCTGCGATTCCGCCTCAATATCGAGCCAGCTTTCCTGTGCCTGTGGATAGGGGCTGGTCATCAAGGGCGGACGATCTCCGGGCAGCGCGCTCCAGATCTCTTCGGTCACAAAAGGAATAATGGGATGAATAAGCCCCATGATGGTCTCAAACACACGAAGCAGCACGGCCCGGGCCTGCTCCTTCACCCCCGCCTCCTTACTGAACAGATCCGGCTTGATCCACTCCAGATACCAGTCGCAAAAGGCGTACCAGATAAACTGGTACAACACGGAGGCCGCGTCATTAAAACGGTAGCCATCCAGGGCGGCCCGTACCTCAGCGATGGTGGCGGCGGTCCGGCTCAAAATCCAGCGATGAATCAGGGGCAGATCGAATACCTCCTGGGCAACGGCCCCTGCCGCTCTTATATCATCCTCCCCCACATGCATCAGGACAAAACGGGCCGCATTCCAGATCTTGTTAATGAAAAACCGATACCCCTCGATCCGCTCCTCATCGAGCTTGATCTCCCGCCCTTGAGCGGCAAAGGCGATCAGGGTAAAACGAAGGGCATCGGTGCCGTAGGTGTCAATGACTTCCAGGGGGTCAATGACATTGCCCGTGGATTTCGACATCTTTTTCCCATGCTTGTCGCGCACCAGGGCATGCAGGTACACATCCTTGAAGGGCGCCTCTCCCAGCACATGCAGCCCCATCATCATCATGCGGGCCACCCAGAAAAAGAGGATATCAAAACTGGTGATGAGCACCGAGGTGGGATAAAACAAGGCCAGTTCAGGGGTCTGCTCCGGCCAGCCCAGTGTCGAAAAGGGCCATAAAGCCGAAGAAAACCAGGTATCAAGGACATCCGTCTCCTGCGTCAGGGCCGTCGAACCGCAGTGTGGGCACTGGCTGGGATCAGTGGCAGTGACAATCATCTCGCCGCAGCGCTGGCATGTCCAGGCCGGAATCCGGTGTCCCCACCAGATCTGCCGTGAAATACACCAGTCGCGGATATTATCCATCCAGTTATAAAACGAATTATACCAGGTTTTGGGATGGATGGCGATCCGGCCTTCGCGCACCGCCGCCACGGCCTCCGCCGCCAGTGGTTTCACCGAGACGAACCACTGCAATGAAGTAGTGGCCTCCACCACGGTATGACAGCGGTAACACTGGCCCACTGCGTGCTCATACTCTTCAATGTGGTCAAGAAAGCCCTGGGCCTCCAGATCCTCGACGATTTTTTTCCGACAGGCGAAACGATCCAGTCCGGTATATGCTCCGGCCAGATCATTCATGGCGCCGTTGCTGTCCATCACCTTCACCAGCTCCAGATCATGGCGCCGCCCGATCTCATAATCATTGCGATCATGGGCCGGAGTCACCTTCAAGGCGCCGGTGCCGAACTCCTTCTGGACGAGATGATCAAAGACAATGGGAATTTGTCGCTCGGTCAGGGGCAGGAGAATTTTCATCCCCGCCAAATGGGCATACCGCTCATCGTCGGGATGAACGGCCACGGCCGTATCGCCGAGCATGGTTTCGGGACGGGTGGTGGCCACCACCACAAAACCACTGCCACCTGCAAAGGGATAACGGATATGGTAGAGTTTGCCCTGCTTTTCTTCATGCTCCACTTCATCATCGGCCAGGGCCGTTTGACAGCGGGGGCACCAGTTGACAATATAGTCCCCCTTATAAATCAGGCCTTCATGATAGAGCCGGACAAAAACCTCACGAACCGCCCTGGACAGGCCTTCATCCATGGTAAAGCGTTCCCGGTCCCAGTCGCAGGAGGCCCCCAGCCGCTTGAGCTGATGGATAATGGCGCCGCCCTTCTCG
>DYNG01000140.1 GCA_020721165.1 Desulfocapsa sulfexigens | reverse complement strand
ACGCTGCTGGGCTTCCGCATTGCCGCCAAAGCGCCGGACCCAGGCCATCCTTTCCCAGCAGTTCCACCAGTCTCCCCCGCACCACCGGTCATCACCAAGCCTGCTCCTGCTTCTCCCCCTGCTGCCAAGGCGGTAGTTGACGCTCCGGTGATCGTTCCAGCGCCCTTGCCGGTTCCTTCTGAAGCGAAGGTGGCCGTCAAGACTCCTGACGCTGCGTCTCCTTCCCCTGCTTCTGTGGAGACATCTCTCCCCAAGACTGTCAAGCCGGCCCCTGAACCGCCAACCTTGCATGCAGATAAGCGCCCAGTAAAGAAAGATGTTGTTCCTCACTTGTCGTCGGAGCCGGTTGCCAAAAAAATCGGTTCAAATTCGCCCGAGACAGAGCCGCTTACCCAAAAAAGTATTGCCGCTGGCGAGCAATGGCGGAGCGGGAAAAAGAATGATCTCTATACTCTGCAACTGATGGTTCTGGGGACAGATAAGGCGGAAGAAAAGTTGAAGTCCATTTTACAGGGTGAAAAAGAGCGCAAAGGGGGGGCGGGCTTTGTTCTGCTCAAAAAAACCACAAGCCCAGCCACGGTCACTCTTTTTTACGGCGAATTTTCCAGCCTGGCCGAGGCCAAAGCCGCTCAGTCCTCCTTGCCGCCATCCTTGCAGAAGAATAACCCCTATCCGGTTTCGATCAAGAAGGCGGTGGATAAATCAAAGTAATAATAGGTAGTTAGTGCCTTAGTGGTTCTTTTCTTGTTGTTTTTGAAACGAATCTCCTGAAGGTGCTTCTCCCCGTTTGTTGGGCTCAAATTCAATCTCGGGCTACCTTTCCAGGCTGCCTGCCTCGTCTTTCCGCTTTTTGCGTGTTGGCGCCATGTCTGTTATCGGTGCCTGTTCTGTGTCAGTAATCTGCAATCTCAATCCTGCATCACGAAGCATGAGCCTGCCTGTACCAGCAAAAGGTTGTATAGCATCGTCTTTTCATACTCAAAGAGGCCAGTCGCTCGCGTGACAAGAGTTTGCCCTCTTTCTGACTTCTGTCTCTCATTCGTTTCAGATGATTGCCAGAGCGAGTTGAAAAAAGAACCCTCAAGAGAGAAGGAGGGTATTGACCGTTTCGATAAGAGGCAGAATCACCTTGGACAAAACACCAGTGACAGCCAGAAGGATGATGAGCACAAAACCATAGGGTTCAATGGAGGCATAGGAGCGGGCCAGATTGGGGGGGAGAAGTCCGGCCAGGATGCGGCTGCCGTCTAAAGGGGGGATGGGCAGAAAATTGAAGATGCAGAGCACCAGGTTGATCCAGACGCTGGCAATCAAGGTGTGATTAAGGGGTACCAGAATCGCTTCTGCCAGGGGTGAATAGGGTATGGAGTGAGCCAGCGCCCAGAGGGTCTTTGCTGCCGCAGCGCTGATGATGGCCATCACGAAATTGGTGGCTGGTCCAGCCAGGGCGACCCACAGCATGTCTTTCCGGGGATTTTTGAAGTACACCGGATTGACCGGCACCGGTTTGGCCCAACCAAAACGAAAGATAAAAAAGGCTAGAGTTCCCAGGGGATCAAGGTGTTTCAGGGGATTCAAGGTCAGCCGCCCCAAGGCCTTGGCCGTGGGGTCTCCCAGTTTGAAGGCCACCAGGCCGTGGGCGAATTCGTGGACGGTCAGGGCCAGCAACAGGGGCGGGGCCAAAAGAATAAACTGGGTTATGGTCGTCGTATCCATGAGAGAAGTGGGGGGGATGCCATAATATGGCAAAATTACCGTCCCTTTTACTTGAGGAGATGGTTCGTTTTTTGGTGATTCGCTTGTTTTTTTATTGTTTTTTCACGGGGATTCATCGCTACGGTAAGGGTCGTTGGACTTCTCGTCAAGAAGAATTATTGGCGGAACTGGTGGCCGTCAACCCCTTTTCTGTTGACAGTAGTACCCTCGATGAACGGGATTAGCGCCTTAAATAAGTTTACAAAAATGGCATGTGATTCAATAAAAATAACAAAACTGTAATGAAAACGCCTCTCTGGCAGAGAGGCTTCAACGCTAAAATCTAATAATTCTTATGTGTTAGTTGGTTTGTGTCGTTTGGCACGGTTTTCGCTTTATGAATGGCAACTGTCCAATAATGATCATCGGCTCCGTCATCGGTCTGCTCTTGTACAAGCTAGTACGCTTCGCAGGTCTCTTTCTTGCCTGTGGGGCCCTGCTGAATAGCGACAATGCGGAAATTTTCGTTTGCTTTCGGTAAGCAGTGAGGCTGGAGAGTTGTAGTAAATGAAAAAACTCCCGTCTTTTTGTCGTCCCGGACGATATGAAAATGCGGGAAAATGGCAAAGGCAGGGCGGGAGACCCTGGAAACGATTCAGGTACAGACCACAGGAGGACAATTTTGAACAAGGCGGATACTGCGTTTATTCTGGCGGCAGCCGGACTGGTGTTACTGATGACACCGGGCCTGGCCCTCTTTTATGGGGGCATGGTGCGGGGCAAGAATGTCCTGGGAACGATTATGCAGAGTTTTTTTATGATCGCTCTGGTCTCCATTGAGTGGGTCTATCTGGGCTATTCGATGGCTTTTGGGCCGGATGTCGGTGGGGTGATTGGCAATCTGTCGTGGGTGGCCCTCAATGGTGTGGGTACAGCGCCCAGCGCCGATTATGCGACGACCATTCCTCATACGGTTTTTATGATCTATCAGTGCATGTTTGCGATTATTACTCCGGCCCTGATTACCGGGGCGTTTGCCGAGCGGGTGCGATTTTTTCCATTTTTGGTCTTTGCCCTGTTGTGGACGGTACTGGTTTACAATCCTGTCTGTCATTGGGTTTGGGCCAAGGGAGGCTGGCTGGCACAGATGGGCGTTCTTGATTTTGCCGGAGGGCTGGTGGTGCATGTGACCTGCGGGGCGGCGGCCTTGGCCGCCGTGCTGGTGATTGGCCCTCGTCGTGGCTATGGCCGCAGTAGTTTCATGCCCCATAATCTACCCATGACCCTTATGGGAACCGGCATCTTGTGGTTCGGCTGGTTTGGATTTAATGGCGGTTCCGCTCTGGCGGCCAATGAGGTTGCGGCAACGGCCTTTGTCGCCACCCATCTGGCCGGGATGGCCGGGATGCTCTCGTGGGTGGGCATGGAACGACTGATGATGGGCAATGCCACGACACTGGGAGCGGCATCCGGCGCCATCGCCGGACTGGCTACCATTACCCCGGCCGCTGGTTTTGTTGGCCCCAACGCGGCGGTTCTAATCGGGATTATGGCCGGGATCGTCTGTTTTGGAGCGGTTCGTTTGAAGAGTCGGTTGAAGTTTGATGACTCCCTTGATGTCGTGGGAATTCATGGGGTGGGTGGGGTTATCGGCACCATTTGCCTGGGAGTTTTTGCCTCCACCCAGGTCAATCCTGGTGGAGTTGATGGGTTGTTGATCTCTGGCAATGTGGGCCAGTTGGTCAAACAGATGTTTGGTGTTGCGGTTGTGGGAGGTTATACCCTGGTGGTGAGCTGGATCATTCTCAAGGGAGTTGATATGTTCATGGGTATCAGGCCGACGGAAGAAAATGAAGTTGTTGGACTTGATTCAGTTGAACACTCGGAGACCGCCTACAACCATTAGTGGTTTCGCAGATTCTTGCCCTGTTTTCCACAAGGAAAGAATCTGTGAAAGATACTTATCCCGTTTATCGGGGTTTAATAAATGTGGTGAAAGGAGAAGATGATGAATAGTGGAGATACAGCTTTTATGCTCATTGCCACGGCAATGGTTATGGTGATGACACCGGCTTTGGCCCTGTTTTATGGTGGTCTGGTGCGCAAAAAAAATATACTGGCCACCAGCATGCAGAGCTTTATCTGTCTGGGTCTGATTTCGATTATCTGGGTGGTGTACGGCTATTCTTTAGCCTTTGGGCCGGATGTCGGCCATTTCATAGGGAATTTCGATCATCTTTTGTTAAAAGGGATTGGCCTTGAGCCTGGCGCTTATGCGGCCACCATTCCTTCCCTGCTGTTTTGCGCCTTCCAGTTGATGTTTGCCATTATTACCCCGGCGCTCATCACCGGCGCTTTTGCAGAAAGGATGAAGTTCACCGCTTTTCTGGCCTTTACGGTGCTGTGGTCAACATTTGTGTACCTGCCTGTCTGTCACTGGGTATGGGGCCAGGAGGGCTGGCTTCTGAAGATGGGCGCTCTTGACTTTGCGGGCGGCACGGTCATTCATATCAATTCTGGCGCCGCCGCCCTGGTCGCCGCTCTGGTACTGGGAAGACGAAAGGG
>DYNG01000139.1 GCA_020721165.1 Desulfocapsa sulfexigens | reverse complement strand
GCCGTTCACGATATATAATCGTTATAGTTATTCATTGACAACGGCTTGTTCTCAACCGTATTCAGAACACCACCGGGAAGAGGGGGCGAGCATCGCCGAAAAAAAGGCAGCGCGCTGTCGAGAGCGGTATTGGACGAATCCGACTGAAAGCCAGTGTTTTTTATCGTTGTTTTACGGATGGAAAAAGGCTCATATCGGTGTGCGGCAGAAAGAGAGCCGCTACATAATGATTCATGAAATCAGGGTTTTCCGACAACTCCATATTGGTCATCAGCTTGCGCACCTCCGCCCGATCCCGAAACCGGCGATGATCAAGGAGACTGATCTGGCAGCCCAGGAGCGAGGCGTTGCCCAGATAGTAAAAGCGCTCCCGGGCAATATCCGGTAAAAGTCCGATGCGAATCGCCCGTTCCAGATCAATATAGGCCCCAAAATTGCCAGCCAGAATGATTCGGTCCAAATCACCAAAGCCCATGCCCACCGACTCCAGCAGGGTCTGATAGCCGGCATACATGGCCCCCTTGGCCCGCATCAGATTATCCAGATCCACCTCGGTGATGACAATATCCTCCCCGGTCATGGAATCCTGCCCCCAGGCCAGGACATACTCCCAGCGATCCAGACCTTCGCGGATACGGGGATGGTTGAGTTCCCGGTTGAATTTCCCCTGGGGATCAATAACGCCCACCTCCAGCAACTCCGAGACAATGGAGATAAGGCCGGAGCCGCAGATTCCACGGGGCTTGGTGTGGCCGATGGTGACAATCATCGGGTCATAGGACTGGGGATGGATATGAAAATTCTCAATGGCCCCCTGGCTGGCCCGCATCCCGTGCTTAATCCCGCCGCCCTCAAAGGCAGGCCCGGCCGAGCAGGCGGCGCAGACCATCCACTCCTGGTTGCCGACCACAATTTCACCGTTGGTGCCAATGTCAATAAAGAGGGAAATCAACTCGCTCTTGTGCATCTGACAGGCATGGACGCCGGCGACAATATCGCCGCCCACATAGGAAGAAATGCACGGATACAGAAAGAGCCGCACCGAAGGATGGGCCATGATGCCCAGATCAGCGGCCTTGGTCAGGGGGAACTGGCTGACACTGGGCACATACGGGGCCTCACGGATATAACGGGGGTTGATGCCCAACAGGAGATGGGCCATAACCGTGTTGCCAGCGGTCATAATATAGCTGATGTCACTGGGGCTGATCACCACCTTGCGACACATCTCCTCGATAATTCCGTTGATGGTATAGACCACCTTTTCCTGTAAACCCTTGAGTCCACCCGGCCTGGCGGCGTAGATCATCCGGGAAATGACATCTTCGCCATAGCCAATCTGGGAGTTATACCCGGAACCATCGGCGATGACCTCCCCGCTGTTCAGATCAATCAGCACGCCATTGACGGTGGTCGTCCCTATATCAATGGCCAGACCATAGAGACGGTCGGTGGTATTGCCGGGCTCGACGGCGATGATCCGGTCAGGCTCGGTGGACCCTTTCCCGTGCAGAAGGATGACGGTGACCTCCCAATCCGCCTCCCGCAGGATGCCGGAGAGTTCACGGATTAGCTGCGGATGGTCATAGTTGGGTTCGGGAGAGTCCGGCGTGGCAGTCTTTATTGACCGCATAAGCCGCTGCATATCAGAGACATTGTCGTCAAGGGTGGGAGGCGGCAGTTTGAGAAAGAGCTTGCCCACCGGTGGATCAATGGACCAGGAACCCACCAGGGTCTCCAGGGAGCGGGCTGAAATGGCCCGGGTGGTCTTGGGTTCCCTCTTCAGGGCCTTACCGTCTGATTTCACCAGATCGGGAATCCGCACCGTCACATCCGAAATCACCCGGGTCTTACAGGCCAATCGAATCCCCCGCTCATAATCGGCCTGTTTGAACGAGGCGACCGTGTCGCACTCCACCTCACCGGCCTCAAGCTGCACCTTGCACTTGCCGCAGACCCCATCTCCGCCGCAGTAGGCATGGATATAGACCCCAGCAGCAGCGGCAGCGGTCAATAAATTTTCGCCAGGGGCAACTTTGACACGGATATCATCGGGTAAAAAGTGTATGGTGGGTTCCATTATGCTCTCGTTGATGTGAAATTGCAAAAGCGATCATTGGCCACGAGGGTCGCGGAAAAAAAGTAACTATCCAGCTTCATACCGGAAAAGTGCGGAAACTACCGCGCTGCTGAATAGTTACGAAAAAATAACAGGTAGCCATCCCTTGTCAAGGAATATCCGTGCCACTCGCCCCTGTTTCAGTAGCGCACCCTTTCGTTTCAGGAGACCATACCATGGGTTCATCCCCCCCCTCTGCGCAACAGTGGCTGAAGATAGCCATCACCTGCGATTCCGCCCTTATCGAGGCCATTGAAGATTTTCTGGTCGGCATCACCGGCGCCAGCGTTGAACAGGCCGCCGAGCAATCGGCCCAAGAGACAACCATCCACGCCTGGTTCGGCGCCGGTGAGCAGGAGCAGGAAGAGATCAAGCGCCTACTCGCCCAGCTTACGGCGTATTTCAAAGAAATGGCGGAGATCTTTTCCGTCCCAGTGCCGGTCATGAGCCACTCGTTTATTGCCGACGAAGACTGGTCGGCCAACTGGAAGAAGCACTTTTCACCCTTTGCCATTATTCCAGGCCTGATTATTGCCCCAACCTGGGAGCCATATCTGCCCCAGGGCCAGGAAAAGGTCATAGTCATGGACCCGGGCATGGCCTTTGGCACCGGCCATCACGCCACCACCGCCCTGTCCCTGCAACTCCTGCAAGAAGCTCTGCGCGTCCGCCCTGCCGCTACGGTTCTGGATGTGGGCGCCGGCACCGGGATTCTGGGCATGGCCGCCGCCCTGTTTGGGGCGGCGCGGGTTATGGCCATTGACAACGACCCGGAGGCCGTGCGGGCGGCCCGGGAAAATTGCCAGCGCAACGGTCTGCAACAGGTGATGACCGTGGCAATAACCCCGCTGGCCTCGCTTGCTGAGCCATTTTCCGTGGTGGTTGCCAACATCATTCATGATACCCTGCTGGAACTGGCCCCGGATCTGGCGCGCCTGACCGCCCCCCACGGCCAGATGATTCTCTCCGGCATCCTGGCCGGCCCTCAGGCTGCCAGTATCATTGACCATTTCCGCGCCCTGGGATTTTCCCTTGAGCGGCAGGAGCAGAAAAAGGAGTGGGCCGCTCTGCTCCTGGTGAAGAAACAATCGTACCATCCCTGACCGCTGACAGTCAGGGATAGCCTTATGCTGATTTTCCGGCGGGCCCTTGTGCCCCCGCGCTTAGTATGATATCGTCCCTCGGCTATCAGGCAATCATCCTCTTTCCCAACTTGTAATCCACCGCCACCACTAACCACCGCCATGCCCAAAAACATCCCGCTCAATGAACGAATTATCTTTGCCCTTGATGTCACCTCCCACGAAGAAGCCATGCGCCTGGTGGAAAAACTCGACGGTGAAATCAAGTTTTTCAAGGTTGGCCTGCAACTCTTTCTGGCCGGCTGGTTTTCCACCATTGACGCCATCATCAAGCGAGGCGACAAGGTTATGGTTGACCTCAAGTTTTTCGACATTCCCGAAACCGTCAGGCTCGCCATTGAGCAATTAAACGGGCGGGGAGTGAGTTTTGCCACGGTTCATGGCAACGATCCCATTCTGCGGGCGGCGGTGCAGGGCAAAAAGAACGGCGATCTCAAAATCCTGGCCGTGACGGTGCTCACCAGCTTTTGTGAAGATGATATGCGCGAAATGGGTATGACCGGCCGTATTCAGGATCTGGTACTGCTCCGCTCCAGAAAGGCTTTGGAAATAGGGTGTGATGGCGTTGTCTCATCGGCGCTGGAGGCCTCCCCCCTGCGGGACGGCTTGGGAGAGAATTTCCTCATCGTCACCCCTGGTATTCGACCCGGCGCCAATATTGAAGATGACGACGATGACCAGAAGCGCGTCGCCACCGCCAAAGAGGCCATCATGAACGGCGCCGATTTCGTGGTCATTGGCCGCCCGATCCGCGACAGCAAAGACCCCATAGCCGTGATCAAGAAATTGCAGCAAGAGATTGCCGAAGGGCTGGCCGAAAAATAGTGAGGTGAGCCAAATTAGTACGGATTTTCGTACCGATGCTTGCTCTGCCCTGACCGGCTCGCCATCACCCCAAGAAAAGCCTCAGGCGTTGACCATCCCGAGAGGAAAATATTGATAGTTATGTTCAAAAATCACGGCGACGCCGCTTGCTTCCCTTCTGATGATAACACCTGTAGCCG
>DYNG01000138.1 GCA_020721165.1 Desulfocapsa sulfexigens | reverse complement strand
TCACCCCGCCATGAGCCGCTGGCGCTCATCATTGTTTCTCTTTTTGGCCCGCAATGCCATGGATGCCGCCTCTTTCTTTGATATCCCACCAAACCAGGTCATCGAAGTCGGCATTCAACTGGAACTGTAGTTTCTCTGGCCAAAAACTCTCTTCTTTGTTCAGAGGGGAATACACACCGGCACGGAGTGACATCCGGGCCAGATACCCCAGGTGTCCGGCACTAAAGAGCCCCACGAGTATCTGGCCCAACTCAAAGGCCCCTCAAAAAGATCGGCGCCTCTGAATCAGCAAATTATTTGACAAAATCACCGTCTTCCCACTTTCCTTTTTTGCTGGTACCGTCGGCGGCAGTGAGGGTACCCTGGCCATGCTGAAGGCCATCAAGCCACTGTCCTTCATATTTGCGGCCATCCATCCAGACCATAACGCCCTGACCATTCATAAGATCATTGGCCCATTCGCCATCGTATTTACGGCTGTCGGGAAAGCTCATCTTACCCTTGCCACTGCGGGCGCCGGCCTTCATCTCGCCCGTGTATTCCCCACCGTCAGCATAGACCATCTTGCCAGTTCCCTCGGGAGCTTTATTTTTGATGGGGCCGGTGTACTTGCTGCCGTCGTCCCAGACATAAGTCCCTTGACCATTCACGCAATCTCCTTCTACGCAACCAGCCCAGGCAGAGGGTAAGGAGGAGGCAAGAAGAAGATAAACGGCGACAAGACTGATCGTTTTTTTCATGATAATCCCCTTTTGGATGGTATTTTTTTAAGAAAAAACAGTAGTATAAATCATTGTCATCCGAATTCTTTCTTCATGATTGGTGAAATCATACACCAATAAAAAAGAAAAATACAGGACGGAATCAGATGATGCCTTTATCCCACCATTTGATTCATCTCAAAAATAGGCAGGAGGATGGAGAGAACAACAAAGCCCACTGCGGCGCCCATGGCCGCGATCATGATCGGCTCGATCAGGGAGGTCATGCCCATGATGGCCATATCCACCTCCCGCTCATAGGCATCGGCAACCTTGATCAACATTGGTTCCAGATTGCCGCTCTGCTCGCCGACCCCTATCATCTGCACAAAGATGGGCGGGAACCAGGGCGATGAGCCAAGGGAACTGGCCATGCTTTTGCCCTTGCGAATTCGTTCAATGGCCTCATCAATAACTTCGGCAATCAGTTCATTGTTGACAATGGACTGGACAATCTGCATGGAAGTGACCAGCGGCACGCTGCTGCCCAGCAGGCTGGCCATGGTTGAGGCAAAACGGGCCAGTACAACCTTTTGAGTCACCGAACCGACAATGGGGGCCTTGAGCTTGAGCAGATCCCAGCGCCTCCGCCCCTTACCGCTGCGAATAAAGGCGCGAAAGGCAAACAGCAGGCCTACCAGACCCAGAATCACCAGCCACCAGTAGCCCCGCAAAAAATTACTGAGAGCAATGAGCAGGCGGGTGGGCAGGGGCAGGGTGCGCTCCATATCAGCAAAAACCTTGGTAATATTGGGAACAATATAGGTGATAAGAATAAACAGGATCGCGCTGCCGATGACCGCCATGAAGACCGGATAGACCAGCGCGGCTTTTAACCGGCCCTGGAGCATCTGCTGCTTTTCCCCAAAATCAGCCAGCTTTTCCAGAACAATATCCAAGGACCCGGAGGCCTCTCCCGCCCGCACCATATTGATATAAATCGTGGAAAAGAGTTTGGGATGCCGGGCCAGTGAGCTGGTCAGGGTATTGCCCTCATTGACTCCATCCTTGATCTGGGCCAGCGCCTTTTTCAGAGCTGGATTGGCAGTCTGTTCCAGAAGCGAACTCAAGGCGCTGACCAAAGGGATTCCCGCGCCCAGCAAAGTGGCGAGCTGGCGGGTGAACAGATGGATTTCAGCCGACTTGATTCGTTCCAGGGAAAAAGAAGCCGCCAGTGTTTTTTTCTCTTTTTTGGAGGCGTGTGAAAAATTCTCACGGAGGGTCTCCGGGTACATCCCGGCCGCTCGCAGTTTACTGCGGGCGCCGGATTCATTCTCGGCCTCGATAATCCCTTTTCGGGATTTTCCTTTCTGATCAAACGCCTTATATTCGTAAATGGGCATGGCAAAACGGGGGGAGAAGGAGTTTTGAAAGCTGCCGGGTGTTTCTGCCAAACGATCGTTATCGTAGCAACCATCTGAATAATTTCAACGAGAAACAAGAAAGTAGAGAAACTCTCACCAATATATCCTATACTGCACAAAAATTCCTGATTATTTCGGCTTTCTGTTTTCTGTTATGCAACCTCCCTAACTTATTTCTGACTTCTGACCTTCTGTCTTCTGCCTTCTGTTATGTACCGCAAATATTTCGGTCTCAAGGAAAACCCCTTTTCCATCGCGCCTAACCCTCGCTATCTCTATATGAGCGCGCTACACCAGGAGGCCCTGGCCCATCTGCTCTTCGGGGTCCAGAGTGATGGCTGCATGGTTTTGCTGACCGGCGATGTGGGGGCGGGAAAAACCACCGTGTGCCGCTGCCTGCTGGAGCAGCTTCCTGAAAATACCGATCTGGCCCTGATCCTCAATCCCAAGTTGAATGCCCTGGAACTGCTGGCCTCCATCTGCGATGAATTGGAGATTGCTGTCATCAGCAAGAAAATCAGCATCAAGACCTACATTGACCATCTCAATCGCTATCTCCTGAGCGCTCATGCCCGTGGCCGCATTACAGCCCTGCTCATTGACGAGGCGCAGAACCTGAGTCTGGATACCCTGGAGCAGTTGCGCCTGCTCACCAATCTTGAAACCAGCCGGCAGAAACTGCTCAAAATTATCCTGCTCGGACAACCGGAACTGCGACAACTCCTCAATCAGGACAGCGTCATCCAGATCAATCAGAGGATTACCTCCCGCTATCATCTCTCCCCTCTGTCCCGCCAGGAAGTTGCCGCCTACATTGAACATCGTCTCGCTGTGGCTGGCAGCAGAAAGCGATTATTCTCGGCAGACGCGCTCCGCGAGGTGGCCAGGCTCAGCAAAGGAATACCCAGATTGATCAATATCCTCTGCGATCGGGCGCTGATGGGGGCGTTTGTGGAAACTCAGGAACAGGTGAGCCGCATAATCGTCCGCCAGGCCGCTCGTGAAGTTCTGGGAGAATCTGAAAAAAAATGGGGTTTCAGCAGGTTGTGGCAAGGTCTTTCTTTTTACGGGGTGATTCTCACCCTCCTGCTGCTGGGGATCGTTGTTATGGCAATTTCCCTCTATTATGGGCATTGGGAATTTGTGGCGCGGCCCCTGCAAGGATAAGATGAGGATGGCAAGACCAACAGACCGAATACAACGAGACGGGAGAACATACGATTAATGTCTTATATCCTCGATGCGCTCAAAAAAGCGGAACAGGAACGGAAACAGGGCGAAATCCCTACCCTGCAAAGCATTCATGGCATCCGGCCTGGCCAGCCAGGCTCAAAAAAGAGAGGGACAATCTGGTTCTGGCTGACGGGCGGTGCCCTCCTGGTGGTGACTGCGTTGGGAATATGGTGGGGTATCGCCAATAACCGTGGTCACAATCGTGCTTTACAGGATCAGATAGTGGCCTTGGAAAATAATTTAGGAGACCTGCAACGACAGTCCGTCCCAGCCGTGCCCCCTACCTCCCCAACGGCCCCCACGCCTCCGACACCAGCCATAGACAGTGCGGAAGCAATATCATCTGCAACTGCCACCGGTGCCGAAGAAATCGTTTCCCAATCCGCCTCGTCGCCCCCCCTGCCCTCAGATCCTTCCGGGCAGTCAACAGTCGTCGAGCCGTACCCAGCGGCACCGACAGTTTCCCAGGAACGCCCCGGGCCGGGGAATGAGATGATCATTCAGCAGCCCGAGCCAATCGCCTCCTCTCCTGCGCCAGATCTGGTTGTTGTTCCGCAACAGAAAGAAAAAACAGGCAGAGAATCAAGGAAGGAAGAGGCCCAATTTGCCGCCTTGCCCCTCCTTCAGGATCTGACGAATGAGACCCAGAAACGACTGCCGCCATTAAAAGTTTCCGGTCATGTGTACGCCCGGGAGCCTGGCAAACGAATGGTGTTGATCAACAGCCGCATCTGTCGTGAAGGCGATCTGGTGGACAATGATCTCTATCTGGAAAAAATTATCTGGGAAGGCGTCGTGCTTCGCCATCAGGATATTCGTTTTCGTATAAATATCTTGTGATGCGAGAAACGGGGATGTTGTCGTTGGTGACAAAAAACAAGAACAAGGACAAGAACAGAAAAAATGTC
>DYNG01000137.1 GCA_020721165.1 Desulfocapsa sulfexigens | reverse complement strand
GGCCTACATGGTTAATCCCGAACAGGAACATTATGAAGATGGAGACACTATTATTCGTGAAGGAAATCAGGATATTGATTTTTTCAAACTGATTCGCGGGTCATTGTCAATCGTGAAGGGGGGAAAAAAGATTGCCGAACTCACCGAGCCCGGGGAGTTCTTTGGTGAAGGGGCTGCTCTTTCCGGTGAGCCTCGTTCGGCCTCAATTATATCACAGGGGCGTTCTTCCATCAAGCGATATCCGGGAAAGAAGTTAGAGGAAGTGATCAAGAAATATCCGGAAATTTCCGATCGTATTTTTAGAACTTTGGTCAGCAGGTTGCGGAAGTCTGGTGAACTTATTGTGAAACTTGCCAGCAGCAGCGGCGCCCCCCGGCCCGCCCCCCAACAGCAGCCCCAGCCTCAATACCAACCCCAGCCTCAGCCTCAGTCATTCCAACCCCCTCCTCCCCGGCAGCCCCGGCCTCAGGCTCAGCCCCAGCAACCGGTGGCAACCCAGGCAAACACGGATGTTGATAGCAGCCTGGAAGATGAGCTGGAAAAAATGATGATGGGATTCTCACCAAGCCAGGCCAAGTAACGGTATGAACAAAATTTCCGTATATATTATCGCCTACAATGAAGCGGAAAAGATTCAGGCGGCAGTCAATTCCGTGCTCTGGACCGACGAGATTGTGGTGGTGGATTCTCATTCCACGGATAATACCGTCCAGATCGCTGAGGCTTTGGGAGCCAGGGTCGTGCAGGTTGATTTCAAGGGGTTTGGGGATTTACGCAACCAGGCGATAGCCGCCTGTTCCCATGAATGGATCTTCAGCCTTGATTCTGATGAACGGTGCACACCTGAGGTCAGGGATGAAATTCAACGCATTATCCATGCAGATGCACCTGCCGAGGCCTATTATATCCCCCGGCAAAATTTCTTTATGGGGCGTTGGATAAAATATTCCGGTTTTTATCCCGATTACCGGCAGCCCCAACTTTTTCGGAAAGGGGCGCTTCGATTCAGTCAGGATATGGTCCATGAATCTTACACGATCCATTCTTCCCACAAACCAGGTTTTTTACAGAGTTCCATCTGGCAGGTTCCGTTTAAAAATCTGGAAGAAGTACTGCACAAGGCCAATAAATATTCGACCCTGGGGGCTGTCAAGCTCCATGAAAACGGTAAAAGAGCGACCATGGCTACGGCTTTGACCCATGGCTTGTGGTCATTTATCAAGCTCTATTTTCTCAAGAGGGGTTTTTTGGATGGCTGGCCGGGATTTATTATTGCCCTGGGGAATTTTGAAGGGACTTTTTATCGGTACGCCAAACTCGTTGAACAACAAGCGCACTGGCGCCTGCCAGACTCTCCACCCCTGAGAAAATAATAACTGAGCCTCTTGCAGGTAAGCGAGTACGCAAGAGGCTCAACTTTCACGGCAAATGCTGATTTAATCCCTGATCACACCAGGTCAGGCGATTCTGGCAGGTCTTGGCCAGTATGGCGTCATTGACAGGCAAGCTTTGGCGAGAATTGATGGGGTGATACAGATGATAGGCCAGGGCGTTAAAACGAATATTCTGTCGTCTGATCCCCTCGTGTAGCAACCTGGCGGTAAATTCTGAATCCTCTCTCCCCCATCCCAGAAATTCTTCGTTAAAACCATTCACTGCAATCGCATCATTTTTCCAGAAGGCAAAATTACAAGTCTTGATTCCCGTGAGTTTTTTACTTTCCCAGGAAAAAAGGCGGGAAAGAAAATTGGAACGAATCGCATTCTTTCTGTTTTCTATGCCAGGAGAAAAGAAATGCGTCTCTATTTTTTTTTGTTGAAGAGAGGTGTGGGTAATCTGCTCTTGCAGGAGAATACGCATTCCCTGCACAAAAAATCCCCGTTTCGCGGCCCGCAGGTGATCAGCAATAAAATGGCGCTCCAGGGCAATGTCTCCATCAATAAGGAACAGGTATTCTCCGGATGATTTGGCAATCGCCTTATTGCGGCTGCGGGCCAAACGAAAGCCCTTATTCTGTTGCCAGGAGTGAAGCAGAGGTACCGGGGAAATCAGGGCCAGTCTTTCAATAATCGCCCGGGTCAGCTCATCAGAACCGTCGTCAGCAATGATGATCTCATCAGGAAGGCGGGACTGCTGAAAGGCGCTGAGCAGGGAAACCTCCAAGGCTTCTTTCCAGTTGTAGGTGGTGATAATGAGCGAGGTACGCATGGTAACGGTTATAGGTGGCGGCCACTGGCAGCCAGTTTATTGAGAATCACCCTCTGGACCTTTTCCACCGTCAATCCTTGCATGCATGACCAATGGTCACATGGTTTTCTTCGGTAGCAAGGGGTGCAGGGGAGATCTTCCCGGATAACGGTATGATTCGGGCCGTAAGGTCCGGTGCGAATGGGATTGGCCGGGCCAAACAGGGCAAAGACCGGAATGCCCAGCGCGGCGGCGATATGCATGGGGCCGGTGTCATTGGAAATGAGGCATTGGGCTTTGGCAATCAGGGCGACCAGTTCTTTGAGTCCGGTCTGGCCAGCCAGGTCAATCGCCTTACCACCACTGGCAGCAGTGACTTGCGCGGCAAGAGGGGCGTCGGCGGCATTACTGATAATAACCGAGGGGAAGGGCAGAACGCCGGCCAACTCCCCAAAACGATCTGGCGGCCAGCGATTGGCCTCTTTGCCGGCGGAGGGGGCGATAATACAAAATCGTTCCGGCAGCGTGGCCAGAAGAGGGCTGTCAGTGGGATAAGGGGGCAGGGGAAAGCTGACCGACGAGATATCGCAACCCATAAGGGCCGCCAGCTTCAAATAGCGATCAATGGCATGGATCTGCTCTCCTCCCTCAACCGTATGGGTATAGAAAAAAGGACTGCCCTCGTCGGAGTCAGAGAACCCAAGTTTATAGCGGGCTCCAGCCGCAAAGGAAATCAGTCCACTGCGGAGAAGACCGGACAGGTCAATCGAAATGTCAAATTTTTCCTTGGCCAGCTCTTTTCTGAAGCCGTTGATTGCCACAACCGTTTTCCCCAGGCGCGAGAGCTGTTTCCAGCGGTCTTTATCCAGGATCCACAAGCGGTCAATCATGGCATGCCCTTCTAAAAAAAAATGCAGACCGCGAGCAACAACCCAGTGAATTTCCGCCTGGGGAAAACGGTTGCGGACAGCCGAGAGAAAAGGGAGGGTATGGACAATATCACCCAGGGCGCTGGGTTTGATGATCAGGATCTTTGCCGGAGGCGGTGAAAACACAAGGGGCTGTGGGGATACTGGTATCATCGAGAGTGCGGGATAAGGGCTTTAATATCGGTGATATGACTGGAAATATTCAATCGCTTTCGGCCAGCAAAATCTGGCGCTACTGAGAGACCGGCGCTTAAACCCCTGATGGTTGCGGCAATGGTTTCTGGGTGATTATTCTCCATGACAACCCCGTCGTGCTCAGAAAGAAGTTCTGCGGCGCCCACCGTCCTGGTGGTGATAACTGGCGTGCCACACTGCAGAGATTCAGGGATAACGAGTCCGAAAGGCTCATAGTGTGAGGGCAGAATGGTATAATTGACCGCACTGTATATGGGAGCCAGATTAGCAATATAGCCGATATAACGAATGATTGCCGGAGTTTTTTTGGGCAGAGGTGATCCGGCTACCAACAGTTCATAGCGATGAGGATCAAGCTGGCTGAAGGCCTGGATAAGCTCGGGGAGTCCTTTGCGGGTGTGCCCGGAGGAAGGAAAGAGAAACGAAATTTTATGGGGAGAGATTTTGAATCTATCCCGGGTCTCTTGCACCAGTTGGTGAGATGAAGGAACAAAGATGTCGGTATCAATGGGTGGATACAAGACCACGATTTTCTTGCCATCCCCCCCATAGTAATGAATAATTTCCTGGGCAATGGATTGGGAGTGGGCCATGATGATCGGTACGGTGGCCACCATTTTTTTCTCAAAGGCGGTTTCCATGATATCATGCGGCCAGGGAAAAGGTAATATCCGTTGCACCTGCTGCATCATTGCCGGATGAATACCGCCACAAACACTGATATCCTGACAATCTGTACGGGTCAGGCTCAGGGAAAGGTCATAGTCATCACGGTTGAACTGTCGGTGACATCGGCGCAGAAAAGCGTATTTCCGCCAACGACGGGGCAGCCAGGGAAGGGGTATTTCATGAACGATACAGGGCAACGAGGCCGCAAGCCGTCTATCCACGGCATAGGTATAAATATGGACCGTATCGCCGGCAGCCAGAAAGCCCTTAATCAGCGCCAGCATATAG
>DYNG01000136.1 GCA_020721165.1 Desulfocapsa sulfexigens | reverse complement strand
GGCGGAGCGGCTGATTGATCGCCATGCCCGTGGCTGTCTGTCCAGCCTGCTCATCCAGCGTCAACAGAGCGCCTGGCTTATTCAGCATCCGGCGGCGGCGCCGTTGACCACGGCGGAGATGGATCAGGTTTATGAGTTGCCCTACAGCCGCAAGCCGCACCCGGCTACCCCCGATATTCCGGCCTACCGGATGATCTGTCACTCTCTGACCATAGTGCGGGGCTGTTCCGGCAACTGCTCATTTTGCGCCATCACCCGCCATCAGGGGCCGGTCATCAGCAGCCGCAGCCCGGAATCCATTGTCCGCGAGGCCCGGCTGGTCAGCCGTATGGACAACTTTACCGGCGTCATCAGCGATCTGGGCGGCCCGACGGCCAATCTCTATCAAACCAGTTGCAAGGTCGGCTCCTGCCGCCAGCACGATTGCCTCTATCCCAGGATTTGCCCCAATCTTCAGGTGAATGAAGAAGTTTTCCTGCAATTATTGAAGGATATCTCCATGATAGCCGGGATAAGGCATGTCTTTATCTCCTCAGGCCTGCGCATGGAGCTGTTGCGCAAGACGCCAAAACTACTGCGGGAAATCATTCGTTGTCACACCCCCGGGGCCATGAAGATCGCCCCGGAGCACACGGAAGAGCATGTGCTGGCCCTGATGCACAAGGAAGCGCACCAGCAGTTGCTTGACTTTCTCGCTCATTGCCGCCGGGAAGCGGCCGCTTTGGGGAAAAAAATTCTCTTTACCCCCTATGTGATCGCTTCCCATCCTGGCTGCACCCCCCAGGACACTGAGGCGATGATCAAAAAATTCAAGGCCCTTGATCTGCCGATCAAGCAGTTTCAGGATTTCACCCCGACTCCCGGCACCTTGTCCACGGCCTCATTTGTCACCGGTCTGCATCGTGACTGCAATCAGCCCATTTCTGTAATGCGAAACCAGTCAGAACGCATGGAACAGCGACGACAGATAGAGAAACAGCTCACGGGAAAGGTCGTCTCCACAGAACAAATACCAAAAGAGAGGAAAAGAGTGGCGCATCGTAAGAATAATTCCTGAAAAGCCCTCTTGGCGCTTTCACAGAAAGTATTATAATGGAAAAATACAATCGTCTACCCCTCCTGTCTGCCTCATCAGGCCCTGGCCACTGGCCTGTTCAAAGGAGTGATGCAGGGGGAGGGGGGATGACCACAGGCGCGACCGACAGAAAAGGCTCCTTTTTAGGATAGGATAACCGGTCGAGGGAATTCAAGCGCAAACATCAAGAGGAAAGATATGTGCCAGGAAATCAACAAGGAATGCGACTGCGGGAAGGAGAGGGTCTCTTTTCACCTGCGCGACAATATCATGAGCCAAGAGGTTCTTGATCGTCTGTTCTGTCCAGCCTGCTCGCCAACAGTTGTCTTTACGGAGGAACGAATGATTGAAGACAATGGCTGGGTGATTGAATACGATATGGAGCTGGCCCGTTCGTATGCCATTGCCAAACTGGGATTGGAGCCAGATCAGGTCCATCCTTCATTTGTCTTTGATTCGGGCTTTGCGACCTGGCGAGAGATGTATCCCGGCGAAACCCGCGATATCGCCGACGAGCGGGCACGAATTATCGCCACCAAGGAAGAGAACCCCCAGGCTTACCTGACAGCCATTAATGCCTGGGCGGTCCAGAGAATTGCCCGCCTGAAGGCTGAAGGCTGGCGCAAAGCACAAAACGCCTGACAAATTTCGTCTCTGCTGACCGACTGCTAATTCAGGGGCGTGGAAAGCAAACAACCACGCAGCCGCCAGTGGTACCTTTGCTTGAGAAGGGGAATTACTGCTGGCGATTGCTGGCTGGCAGGACAGGAGCGGGAAGGGCCGCCACCATTTGCGGCGTTCCCGCTTGTGCTGCAACAGTCGGCCACACCGTCCCTCCAAAGCCATAGTTAACCAGATTCTTGAGATCTCCCCACATGGTTCTGCTCCCCATGATGGCGACAATAATCTCCCGTGACCCCCGTTTAAATTTCCCCACATAGGTTTGGCCGGCGGCATTGGTGAACCCGGTCTTGCCTCCCTCTGCCCCTTGAATCTGCCACAAGGCCTTGTTGTGATTCTTGAGGACCTTTCCTTCGGCGGTGCGCGCCTTCACCTGCCCCATTCGTTGGGAGAATTCGTCATCCTGCATGGCATGCCTGAAAATGGCAGCCAGATCACGAGCGGTACTGCTCTGGCCGTCAGCGGTCAAGCCATTGGCCGTCTTGCACACCGTTTGCTGTGCGCCACACAATTTGGCCTGCATGGTCATCATTTTTGCGAAGGAACTTTCGGAGCCGGCAATTTTCTCGGCCAGAGCGACGCTGGCATCATTGGCGGACGAAAGGAGCACCGCATTGATCAGATCGTCGGCCTTGTACTGTTTTGCGTGATTCAGGTTCACCTTCGAACTGGGTTGTCCAGCCGCCTTCTCACTGACAGGAACGGACTCTTCATTATTGAGGGACTTTATGGCAATCAGGCCCGTCAGAATTTTGATGGTACTGGCTGGTTGTCGGGGAGTGTCAGGGGAAAGGGCAAAAATGGTCTGACCACTTTCGGCGTCAATGATAATGGCGCTCTTGGCGGAGAGCTTTTTCAGCAAAGAGTTATTGGTGAGAGCGGACTCCTTCGGCGCCGGCAGCTCCCTGGTCTGCTCTGGCGGCCCAGCGGCATCAACAACAGGCCCATTGGCTGCGACAATGGCGGCGGCGATCTTGGCTGTCTCGGCGCTTCGAGCCGTTTTCGTCTCTTCGAGGCTGATTGTTTTTTTGCTGGAGGAAATATCCCGGTAGGCGCCAAGCACCTGAATGTTCGAGGGGAGTTTTTTTGTATTGCTGATCTTTGCCCCTTTCTGGGAACTGGCAACAGCGCGCTTGGCCGTATTTTTTAACACCGGCGCCGCCACGGCTGGTTGTAGCTCAACCACAAGATACAGAAGGGGCAAAAAGAACGCCAACAACAGGTGGTGGAATTTGAAATGGCTCATAATCTTTGATGAAGGAAAGAGGGGGCTTCACAAGAAGAGAAAAAGCGGTAAAGGAACCATAACTCTTTAGTATTATTCTATAACTATTATTAATTGTCAAGGGCTTAAATCCGTGTGAAATCATTTTTTTAACCAGAATCAATACAATACGCCTGCGTTTGCCCTTTTCAAGCTCTTCAGAATTGACCTGCCAAGACATTTTAGGTAAAGTCGCCATATCTATCCAGTTTCATACCGGAAACGAACGAAAACCTCTGTATGCTCACCCTTCAGCGTTGCTGAAGGGTGAGCAATTGCTTCGCTTTCAGGTGGTGGTGACCCGAAACTCCAGGTGATGATTTCATCCAGCGCTTCGTTGTTTCTGCCCCCTGCCCACAACGAATCTATAGAAAAGAAGAGGATTATCATGCAAATAGCCAACTCCGCTCCAATGACACTGAATGATATCATTGATACCGCCCGGCAAAAATTTGCTGATCAACCCGCCATCGGCATGGCCATGAAATCTCCGCTCAGTTATCAGGAATTTCATGAACGAATTCTGGCCCTGGCCACCCGATTGTCAGCCGAGGGGGTTCACAAAGGGGACCGCGTCGCCATCCTCGCCGAAAACTCTCATAACTGGGGGACCGCCTATTTCGCCGTTGTCCGAATCGGTGCGGTGGCGGTGCCAATTTTGCCGGATCTGCCCGAAGCAGATGTCCGTCATATTCTCACGGAAATGCGGGTTGCCATCCTTTTTATCACCGAACGACAAATAGAAAAAATTGATGAGTTAACGCCAAAAAGCCTGAAGCAGCTGGTTACGCTTGATGATTTTACCACCCACCTGGATGGCTTGACGGTAACGCCTTTTTCCGCGTATCTGGCCGGGGCCGTGGAGTTACGGCAAAAAACGGGTAACGGGGGGGGGATGGCTGATTTCCCGCCCGTTCATGCCGATGATCTGGCTTCCATCCTCTATACTTCCGGCACCTCCGGCTATTCCAAGGCCGTGATGCTCAGTCACGGGAATCTGACCGCCAACGCAGTTTCGGCATCAATGCTGGTGCAGATCGAAACGGGGGCTGTTTTTCTCTCCATCCTGCCCATGTCGCACACCTATGAATTCACCCTTGGTTTTATCCTGCCCATTCTGCGGGGGGGCCGTATTGCCTATGCCGGCAAGACCCCGACCCCGGCCATCTTGCAGAAACTCTGCCAGCACGAAAAGCCCTTTGCCATCTTTGCCGTCCCTCTGGTGATGGAAAAAATTTATAAAAAACGGGTGCTACCGAAAATCAATG
>DYNG01000135.1 GCA_020721165.1 Desulfocapsa sulfexigens | reverse complement strand
ATAAATCCCCCTTTCAGATTGGAAAAAGCAACCATCTCTCGGGCAAGCTTTTCGGGACTGATTCCATCCCGCTTAAATTCGACACCGGAATGCTCTCCTCCAGCAATTAGTTGTTTCAGTTCATCAAGATTCATTAAGCAATAAGGTTGCAAGTGACGCAAAAGCGCACGATGTAGTTGCGGTGTATTTTGCAATTGAATTTTTCTCCCCAGTTCAACAAAAGCGGAATCCTTCGCATAACATGCCCCGTCCCGATTTCTAGGGAAGCATCAGCACGAATGAGGAGAGAGGAAAACATGGGATAAAAAAACTGAAAAGCTGAAATTTTGAAAACTGAAAAAACCGTAAGGTTCTGCACTTGATTTTTGCGGACTTTTGAAACGATTGTTGTGAAGATGCTTATGATTTCGTTTATTTCTTTGTGAAGAAATCTCGCCCGTTCGCTATCAAAATTACAGTCTTGTCATATCTTAATCTTGATTTAGTATGGCGGTTAGATTCTTGGATACTCTTGTTTTGGCAAATCCATACTACCATGGATAATTCTCAGAATCTGAACCCCGTCGCATTGAATTCTGTAAAAAATTAGATGATTTCTTGAAAGCAAGCTTCGCACACCAGAATGGATTTCTTCTCTCATCCGCCCAAGTTCTGGGAACAGAAGTAACTCGCATGCGCGCTCCTGCAATTGATCGGTGTAGCGGTCTGCTGCCAATTCGTCATGCTCGGCGATGTACTCCCTATCTCCAGAAGGTCTTCTTTGGCTCGTAGAGATAGAAAAAGCTTCATGCTTGGCGACGCTTTCGAGCAATTTCTTTAATATCATTAGAGAGAGATGTAGTCCATTCCAGTAATTCTCCTTGTTCGGCACTATTTATGCCCTCCTGCACCTCATTCTGTAAATGTGCGAATTTAGAGTTTTTGCGACTCTCAATTGCATGCAGCATCCGTAACGCTTCCATAACAACCTCGCTATTAGAAGAGTAAAAACCACTTCCAACCTTCTGTTGCACCCATTGCTCCATCTGATTTGTTAGTAGAACATTCATATTTAAACCCTCATTGTATGTGAAAGAAATTGCAAACCGCAACAATGCTTTTTATGCATTTTCTATATCAATTTAACCTCCTAAACCCTGCATGGCAAATAGGACTTTCTAGCAAAGTCGAAACATCGCGTCCTTCTTCGCATTCCTTGATGAGGGCAAAAATTGGATCTAGTTCTTGAAAGTAGTGGCTTATTACTTCCGCAGTATGCTCGATGCAAACATAGACCGAATTGCTGGCAAGGAAGCCCCTTTCTAGCATCTCTTGAGTGATCAGCGTCTTGTATGCCAACGCATTTGGACTTTGAATCGTGAACCCCGTAAGTGCTGGCAACCCCCAATGCTCCAACTTCAAGCCATGCTTTTCAGCAAGCGCATCCCACCGCTTACGAATTTCTAAGCCGGTGCGCGTAATCGTTTCCCATGACATCTCCCGTTCCATAACCTCAAGAGTCTTGAGAGCCGCAACTGATCCGATCCGTTCCGTCCAGAAAGTACTGCTTATGAAAGTTGATTGAGCGGCTTCCATGATTTCTCGCTTGCCAATTGTTGCGGTTATTGCATAGCCATTGCCCAAAGCCTTCCCGAACATCGCCATATCTGGCTCAACTCCATATTTTTTATGCAAACCGCCGAAAGTTTCGCGGAATCCCGAAGTGCATTCATCAAAAATCAACACGATTCTCTTCCGTGTCGCCAATTCTCGCACTTTTTCCAAAAAACCATTTTCCGGTCCGAAGTTGCGACTGACCTCCATCTTGATCACCCCGATATCCTCCCGAGCCAGCAAACTCTCAAGCCCCGCAAAATCATTGTAAGCAAAAGGAAAAACGGTTCCTTTTAGATTCCTCGGAACTCCCGCAGGATCCAACCCCGGTAGCAAGTGACCATCCAGCCCTTTTTCATCTCCCAAATTTGCCGCAAGATACCAGTCATGCCAGCCGTGGTAGCCGCAGATAGCAACTTTGTCTTTGTCGGATGCAGCGCGAGCAATGCGAATGGCGATTGAATTTGCCTCTCCCCCTGATCGAGCGAAACGAACCATATCTGCCCACGGGTGTAGCTCGATCAACCGCTCCGCCAAAGAAACTTCTTCGGGGCAGTTGAGCGTGGACATATTGCCTTTGTCGATCACTTCCCGAACAGCGTCATCAACTTCCGGATGACCATAGCCCAGTGTGTTTGTCCCAATCCCCATGATGGACATGTCGATATATTCACGGCCATCCAAGTCCCACACTTTACACCCCTTTGCCTTAGAAAAATAAGCAGGCCAGATGTCGGGCAAAAACATTTCCGCCCGCTTGGAGAGGAGCATATTGCCCCCCGGAATGACCTGCTTGGCTCGTTTCCAGAGCTTCTGGCCTGTCCCTAGTGAGGCTCCTTGGTTTCTAGGAATCTCTTGGTTGTCTTCAAAGATACTAGGCTGGGCTTTCTGTAGGGCGAGGACTTCCTCCCAGCCAAAGAAAATGTCTGGAGCAAAGTGGGTGAACACACGATCTACCACTTGGAAGTCGGCTACTTCATCCACAGTCCAGCGCAAATGCGACAAGTCCTCGGGGTGTCTGAGACTGGATTTGCTGAATTGACCTGAGTTGCGCAGGTACGGGGTTACATGTTCCCGCTCGAAACTCGCCTTAGCTTCCTCGTTAGCTCGCTCAAGTGCTGCCGAAGAAAAAATTTCCACATCCAAACCATCTGGAAATGTCGGGGGCGCGGTATTACTGAAATACTCGACTTGGGTTTCTAAAAATCCCTGCACACAGGCATCTACCAGTGCAGGATCGACAAGGGGGCAATCCCCGGTAATGCGGATGATGACATTTGCTCCGCTCATCTTGGCTGCCCGAGCGTAGCGGTCTAGCACATCGTTTTCACTGCCTTGGTAGCACTGGTAGCCCAAGCTGCTCACATGCCTAACAAGGGGCGCGTTTTTCTCATCTCGCGAAGTGGCCACCACAATTTCCGACACGGAACGGGCACGGGAAAGTCGCCGAAGGAGAACTTCGATCATGGGAACCCCGTTGATGGGTTTCATGACTTTGTTGGGGAGCCGAGTAGAACCCATGCGGGCTTGGACTATGGCGACAATTTTCAAAAATTATTCCAGCAGCGAGGATCTATGAGGCCCTGAGGAATTTCGATTTCTGGATCAAAATCAGTATGAATTTTCTCTCCAGCAGCCTCAAGTAACTGCAGCAGTTGGCCTTTGCTGGCAACACCCACCACCACTCGTTGGAACTCCGCATGAGAAAGTGCATATTGCAGGCAAAATTGCAGCGAAGTCTTATCCTGCTTGGCGCAGAATGCATCCAGCATCTTCCAGACAGCATCGAACTTTTTAAATTTTTCTGGTCGGTCTGCGGGGTTCATTAGCAGTAATCCTTGCAAAAACACCGACCGAATGTGGATTTGTGATCCGGCCTCTTCCAGCTTAGTAGCCCATCCGCTGTCGAGCAGGCGCCGATCCAATATATTAAAAGGTGCTTGCACAATCTCCGGCCAAAAAAGCGATGCAACACGATCCAAATCTTCGGGTGAGTAAATGGAAACGCCAATTCTTTTGGTCAGACCGTTGGTTTGGGCTTTTTGGAGACCTTCGACAAGCGAGAGTCCTTTTTTGGAAAAAAGGTCGGGCAGGTGATGGATAAGAACTCCCTCAACAGCATCCACCTTCAAGCGACGGCAGGAGCCATGTATTTCTGTGATTACCCAATCGGCGATCTTATGGCATTCTGGTAGAATCGGTCTCAACTTGGTAATTACCTTCCAGTCCTTGATTCCAAATTCTCCAAGATTCGATTCGCTATCCCCATAGCTGCTGGCCGTATCGAGTGTATCTACTCCAGCATAATGCGCGGCGGATAGGATTTCACGGGTTTCTTTCTCGCTAACCTTCCCTGCGGCGTTGGCTACTCCGTACGGCATTCCAAATTGCACACAACCCAAAGCGAGTTTCATAGAACTGCTCACAAGATATTTTCTAATTTGCTTGATCTGAAACTTTAGGGCTGTTACGATTTATGATAGGAGAATTTGAAGATAACATCGAATTATTATTTCATATTTTCTACGGCAGTGATCACTTTTTCAACATCTGAATCGGTCATCGCAGGGTAAAGCGGCAGGCTTAAAGCACAACTGTAAAATGCTTCAGAATTCGGGCATTTTCCTTGGGAGTACCCATAGGTGCGACGATACCACGGTTGCAAATAGACAGGAATGTAAAGAACCTGCGTGCCTATGCCTTGTTCCTTCAACT
>DYNG01000134.1 GCA_020721165.1 Desulfocapsa sulfexigens | reverse complement strand
GTGGCGGGGTTAATCCCCTGCGTGGTCAGAATAATGTGCAGGGGGCCTGTGATATGGGCGCCTTGTTCAACACCCTGCCTGGCTACAGCGGTCTGCAAAACGATGATGCCTTTGACCGCTACGAGAAGATGTGGGAGGTGAAGCTACCCCGTCGTAAGGGCAAGGCGGCCACCGAGGTCTGGGACGCCATTCTTCAGGATGAGATAAAGGGACTCTATGTCTTTGGCGAGGATCCGGTTCTTGCTGACCCTAACGCCCTGCACGCCGTAGCTGCTCTGGAGAAACTCGATCTTCTCATTGTTCAGGATATTTTCCTGACCGATACCGCCAAGATGGCTGATATCGTCTTTCCCGCAGCCTGTTACGCGGAAAAAGACGGCACCTTTACCTGCACGGAGCGCCGGGTACAGCGGGTGCGCAAGGCCGTGGAGCCGCCCGGCGAGGCCAGGGCCGACTGGGAGATCATCTGTGAGTTGTCTTCCCGGATGGGCTATGAGATGGATTATGCCAACCCTGAAGAGATTTTTAATGAGGTCACCCAGCTCCTTCCCCAGTATGCTGGAATTACCTATGAGCGCATCGACAAGACAGGTCTGCAATGGCCTGTGCCCACCCTTGATCATCCGGGGACGCCGGTGTTGCATATTGGCAAATTTACGCGAGGCAGAGGCTTGTTCATCCCTGAGGATTACACCCCGCCCAAGGAGATGCCCGATGCTGAATATCCGTTTATTTTGACTACCATCCGTGAAACGCCACAGTATAATTTTGGCTCCATGACCCGCAAGACGCCGGAGATCGAAACCCTGTGTCCCGAGGCCTTTGCTGAGATCCATCCAGGTGACGCTGCCCGCTTAGGTATTGTTGATCTTGATGAAATTGAGATCAGCTCCCGCCGCGGAACGGTGCAGTTGCGGGCAAAGCTGACTGACCGTTCGCAGATTGGCACCATTGCTATTCCGTATCATTTTGCCGAGGTGCCGATCAACAATCTGACATTGAACCATCTCGACCGTCTGTCGCGCAGTCCTCAGTACAAGATCTGCGCCATTAAGGTCAGCAGGGTTGATAAATAATTTTTTTCTGTACGATCCAAAGATCCTTTTCCAGGAGTTACTTAATTATGGGTAAAGCAATGAATCACAGGGAAGGAGCGGTGATGATCCTCGGCGGGGGAATCGCCGGGCTTCAGGCCGCTCTCGATCTGACTGAACTTGGGTTTTATGTCTATCTGGTTGAGAAGTCGCCGGCTGTTGGCGGAGTCATGGCTCAGCTGGACAAGACCTTTCCGACCAATGACTGTTCTCTCTGAATCCTGGCGCCAAAACTGGTGGAGGCCGGTCGGTCTCCCAATATTGAAATGCTCACCAATGCCGATCTCCTGGCATTGGAAGGAACTCCAGGAAATTTCACCGCCACCCTGAACCTGCGGCCCCGGTATATTGATGCCGATGCCTGCACCGCCTGCGGTCTCTGCACCCAGTACTGCCCCAGGCATCTTGTTGATCCCTATAACGAGGGGTTGGCCATTACCCGCCCGATCCATATTGATTATGCCCAGGCGGTGCCGGCCACTTACTATATTGACCCCTCCTCCTGCCTCTTTGTCCAGCACGAAACCTGTCAGATCTGTGTGCCGGTCTGCCAGAGTCATGCCATCAATTTCAAGCAGCAGCCGGAAGAACGAAAGCTCCATATCGGGGCGGTGATTCTTTCCCCCGGATTCGGCAAGATTGATCCAGCCACGCTGTCCAAATTCAGCTATGGCAAGCATCCCGATGTAGTGACCTCCTTTGAGTTTGAGCGAATGACCACCGCCTCCGGCCCTTTTATGGGCGAGATCAAATGCTTCTCCGATGGCCGCCATCCCAAACGAATGGCCTTTATCCAGTGCGTTGGCTCTCGGGATATCGGTTGCGATAACGGCTACTGCTCCTCGGTCTGCTGTATGTATGCCATCAAAGAGGCCCTGGTCACCAAGGAGCATGACCCGGAAGTGGATATTACCATTTATTACATGGATATCCGCACCCAGGGCAAGGATTTCGATGCCGCCCGGGAACGGGCCGAACGAATCGGGGTGAAGTTTGTGCGGGCCAAGGTGGCGGCCGTCACCCCCTGGAACAACCACCTGCGACTGACCTACTCCACCCTGGATGGTCAGCACAAGTTTGACCCCTTTGATCTGGTGGTGCTGTCCGTTGGCCTGGAGTCCCCCAAAGATGCGCGCAAGATTGCTGATATTACCGGCGTAGGGCTGAACAAGTATGATTTCTGCGCCACCGACACCTTTAATCCCTTGCAGACCAGTCGTGACGGGGTTGTGGTGGCGGGGGCCTTCCAGGGTCCCAAGGACATTCCCGAGTCGGTGACCCAGTCCTCGGCGGCGGCCTCTCTGACGGCGGCGGCGCTCAAGGCGGTGCGAGGCCGGGGGGTAGAGCTGAAAACCTATCCCGATGAGCAAAAGGTGGAGGCCGAGGATGAGGCCCGGATCGGGGTCTTCGTCTGCCATTGCGGCATCAATATCAGTTCGGTGGTGGATTGCAAGTCGGTGGCCAATTATGCCGGCGGCATGGAAAATGTCGCCTATTATACCGAAAACCTCTATTCCTGTTCGCAGGACGCCCAGGAAGTCATCAAAAAGAAGATCAAGGAACACAATCTGAATCGGGTGGTGATTGCCGCCTGTTCGCCACGAACCCACGAGCCTCTGTTTCAGGAGACCCTGCGCGATGCCGGACTGAATCGGAATCTCTTTGAAATGGTGAATATCCGCGACCAATGTTCCTGGGTTCATGCCGGTGAGCCGGAGCTGGCCACGGTCAAATCCAAGGATCTGGTGCGCATGGCGGTCTGCAAGGCCCGTCATATCCAACCCCTGCCCGAACAGACGGTGCCGGTCACCCCCAAGGCCCTGGTGATTGGCGCTGGCGTGGCGGGCATGACGGCGGCCTTAAATCTTGCCGATCAGGGCTTTGCTTCAGTCCTGATTGAAAAAGGTGACGGGATCGGCGGCAATCTGCAAAATCTGCACCACACCCTGGCTGGCGATGCCGTCCAATCGTATCTGAAAACCCTGGTGGAACGGGTCAAACAATCGCCAAAAATAGAAGTCGTCTGTAATGCGGAACTGGCGCAGACCGCTGGCTTTATTGGCAACTTTGCCTCGGTGATCGCCAGCGGCAAGGGCGAGAATAAGACCGAACAGACGGTGGATCACGGGGTGATAATCGTCGCCACCGGTGGCCGTGAGCATCGGCCTGACAAATACCTGCTGGGCAAATCAAAAAAGGTGGTCACCCAGCAGGAGTTGGAGAAACAGTTGGCTGGCAAGGCCAAAAACCGGGCTCCGGGCTCCATTGTCATGATTCAGTGCGCCGGATCGCGCGGCGATGACCTCCAGTATTGTTCCAAGGTCTGCTGTAACCATGCCCTGAAAAATATCCTGAAAATCAAGGAACTGAATCCCGAGTCGCAGATTATTGTTCTCTATCGGGATATGCGGGCCTATGGTTTTGCCGAGGATGCTTATCGGCAAGCCCGCCAGATGGGGGTGGTTTTTATCCCCTACGAGGTGGAGCGCAAACCCGAAGTAACAGAGAAAGGGGCTCGGGTGCAGGTCAGTTTCTTCGACAGCATTATGCAGGAAGAGGTTGTAATACAGCCTGATCTGGTGGCCTTGTCGGTGGGAATTGTCCCTGATGACACCGATACCCTGTCGAAATTATTGAAATTGCCGGTGACGGCCAATAATTTCTTCCTGGAGGCCCATGTGAAATTGCGACCGGTGGAGATGGCCGTCTCCGGTGTCTTTGTCTGCGGGCTGGCCCACGGCCCCAAACCCGTGGATGAAACCATTGTTCAGGCCCAGGCGGCAGCGGCCAAGGCGGCCATTCCCTTGGTCAAAGGCTTTGTCAAGGTGGACCCCATTGTCTCTTCCGTTGAGCAGGACAAGTGTATTGGCTGCGGCCTCTGTGTCAGCCTTTGTCCCTACGGGGCCATTGTCATGCAGAAGGTGGACGGCAAACGAAAGGCCGAAACCATTTCCGCCTCCTGCAAGGCCTGCGGGATCTGCGCCGCCCATTGTCCAACCTTTGCCATCTCCATGGGCGGATTCACCAATGAGCAGTTGATCTCGCAGATCGAGGCCTTCGGGGCGTCAGAAGACAGAGGCCAGAAGGCAGAAGCCAGAACATAGGGTGTCTTACTCGCGCCATTATTGCGTGTTCATCGTCTTTGAATATATTTTTTGAGGAGACTGTTGTATGTCGGATCAGGACTTTCAGCCTAAAATCCTTGGTTTTTTATGTAACTGG
>DYNG01000133.1 GCA_020721165.1 Desulfocapsa sulfexigens | reverse complement strand
CCCCGCTTGTGGGCCTTCCCTGGTGGATTGGAGCCGGACTGGCCCTGCTGGCCATGAGCGGCGATCTTCTGTCCAGTTTTATCAAACGACGGCGCAGCCTGGCCAGCGGCACGGAAATCGTCATTCTCGACCAGCTCTTTGAATCCCTGCTGCCCCTTCTCCTTCTTGTCGCGCTGCGTCTCCTGTCCTGGTGGCAGGCCATCATTATTTTAAGCGCTTTCATTGCCATTGCCTATTGGAGCTCCCGGTTTTGGCTTTTTATTCTGTACCGTTCACCGTTAGAGTCGTATCCCCGACCTCTGCGATCCGCTGTTCGACTGCGGGAATGGAAGGCCTGCCACACTCCGCTTGCCCACTGGCAAACCCTCTTTAATCTGACCAGCTTTCTTTCAGATGCCGTCATGTTGACTTCAGCATTCAAGCTTTTTGGTCTCTATGAGCAAGGGAAGAAGAATGCCTTGCAGATTGAAATAGTTAGAAAAACCTTTTATTTAACCAACCTTCCACTATCATTTGAGGGTTTCCGCATTCTTTTGATGACGGATCTCCATCTGGATGGCCAGGATGATCTGACCAGCACCCTGATCGAGCGTCTGCAGGGGCTTGAGGTGGATCTCTGTCTCATCGGGGGTGATATCCGGATGCAGACTTACGGGCCTATTGCCCCCTGCCTGGAACAACTGCGCCGCCTTCTCCCGTCTGTCCACTCTCAGCACGGCATACTGGGTGTGCTGGGCAACCACGATTGCCTGGAAATGGCCCCGGATTGCGAAGAGGTTGGCCTGATTATGCTGATTAACGAGTCCTGGCCCATTGATCGTCATGGTGAAAGGATCTGGATTGTCGGGGTGGACGATCCTCATTATTACAAAACCGCCGATGCCGCCTCCGCCTACCAAACCGTCCCGCCGCAGGCCTTCACTATCTTTTTGGCCCATTCTCCCGAGGCCTACCGGGAGGCAGCCGCCCAGCAGGCCCAACTCTATCTGTGCGGTCATACCCACGGCGGTCAGATTCGTCTGCCTGATCCTCTTTATCAGGGCCCTCTTCTGACCAACTCCCGGGCTCCGCGATATACCGCCGCCGGTGCCTGGCAATACCAGGAGATGCAGGGATATACCAGCCGGGGAGCTGGAGCTTCCGGCATTCCTTTGCGTTTTCATTGTTCGGGCGAGATCACCCTTATTACCCTGGCCAGGAGCGGTGCAAAACTGGTTAATCCCCCTGCATAATCAACACCCAAATCAGCGGCATCCATTGAAAAACAGCTAACCGACTCACCCTGCTAAACGGGATAGCCATGACTCAGGCCAGCGCCCATGTTTGAAAGGAACCGTCCAGCAGGGGAGAGGCCATTATTTCACTTAGGTGTTCACCCTGGGTCACTGTAACCGTTACGGCATCGGTATAATCAACAGTTTTCTTGCCAAAACGAACGACGAGGGAGGCGGCCAGGAGAATATCGTCTGACAGTGCAGGCGCAGACGATTCGGTCTGGGCGGAATCCTGGGCCTCAAGTCGTCGGGGGCCGACTGACCGCAGAAGGGCAGTCGGGCCGGGCCGGGTCGTCATGAGCAGCATCGTGTCGCCAGCCTGGGCGATGGCGGTTAACTGGGCATTTTCGGCCGCATCACGACCCAGGATCAGCCAGTTCCCCCCCGGCAGGAGAAACTGGCGACCGATGAAAAGGAGACGAACCGTATTGACCGTCAAAGACTGCGCTGTGAGAAAGGAGTGTCCCTGGTAAATACGGGCAATGCGCCGGCTCAGGATGGGATCAGCCAGAATGCAGCCTCCGGCCGGGGCGGGAAAATCGGTGATACCAAAATTTTTTGCCAGGGCAATCTGGCGGGAACGGCCACGACCATTAAAGTCCAGCAACCGGTCGCGATCCACCCAGCCCCGGGCTTCAGCCTCGCTGGGAGCAAGAAGTTTGGCGGATAAGGGCCGTAACAGGAGTTGTCCGACACCGGAATCCCGCTCGATGATCCGCAGGGTATCCCGTCGTTGGGACATGGGTCGTTGTCCCAGCACCTCACCAGTCAGGATAAAAGAGGCGCCCGTCTCGGCCATCATTTCCTTGGCCCGCTGTAACATGAGGATTTTACAGTCAATACAGGGGTTGAAATTTCGGCCAAAACCGTGTTGCGGGTGGTGGAGAAGATCAAGATAGCCGCTGCTGAGATCTTCAACTATCACCTCAAGCCCATAATGACGAAACATTTCAGCCTGATAGGATGAGCGCGCAGCTAAACGATCGTAATCGAAAAAGGGGGTGACAAATTTGACGGCCAGCACGCGAAGGCCCTGGTCGGCAATCACCCGGCAGGCCAGGATCGAGTCAAGTCCCCCTGAAAACAGGGCCAAGGCGGTTATCTGAGAGCTGCTCACTGGTCCCGACCGCCAGCTTTTTTCCCCTTCTCCAGCAACTCGCCGGCCCATTTTCGGGTGCTGGCCGACACCGATTCTCCCGCCAGCATCCGGGCCAGCTCGTCAATCCTTTCTTCTTCGCGCAAAAGGGCAAACGAAGAAGAAGTCCGACCCTGTGCCATCTGCTTGGCCACTTTGAAATGGGTGACGCCGCGGGCGGCAATCTGGGGCAGGTGAGTCACGCAAAAGACCTGGTGATGCCCTGCCAACTCCTGAATTTTGCGGGCCACGGCCTCTGCGGCCTCTCCCCCAATCCCTGCATCCACCTCATCAAAGATGACCGTTTCCACCCGGTCTTTTTGAGCCAGCAGGCATTTCAGCGCCAGCATCAAGCGGGAAAGCTCTCCGCCCGAAGCGACCTTAGCCAGAGGTTTGGGCATCTCGCCGGGATTGGCCGAGAAAAAAAATTCCACCCGATCCCAGCCGTTGGCGCGCACGCTGGCGATATCCGCTTCTCGTTCTTGAAAATGGGCGACAAATTGCGCCTGATGAAAGGCGAGAGAGGCCAGTTCGGTTGCCATTGCCTGCCCCATCTGCTCAGCCGTGTGCTGACGATGCCCGGAAAGCGCTGCCGCCTGCTGCGCCAGAACCTGTTCCGCCGTCGCCACCGCTGCCTCCAGTTCCCTCATGTCTTTATCCATATTCTCGAGGTGCAGGAGTTCTTTTTCGGCATTTTCAGCAAACTGGAGAACTGCTGCCAGGGACTCGCCATATTTCCGTTTCAGATGCTGCAAGCTGTTTAACCGTTCATTGACCTGTTCCAGGCTGGCCGGGTTATGCTCCAGAGAGTCTTTATACCTCCGCACCTGACTGACGATATCTTCGGCCTGATACCCATAGGCGGCGATTTCCGCCGCCAGTTTCTCGATGCCGGGATCGAGCTGAACCGCCTGTTCCATGTCCCGCCGCACTTCAAAGAGGCCATCAACAATGGTCGAGGAGAAAAAATAATGGACTTTTTGGGTCAAGGAGATCAGGGCATCAGCGCTTTTTAACCTTTTTCGCTCAGCCGCCAGCTTTTCATCTTCACCAACGACGGGGGCTGTCTGGCGAATTTCCGTCAGCTGGTAGGCCAAAAAATCGCGCCGTTGCTCTTTGTCCTGTTCCTGCTGACGAAGCTGCCGCAGGGCCTCTTTTTTTTGCTGCCAGAGGGCATGGCTTGTCCCGACCTGCTCCCGCTCTTCCCAGTGATTGCCGAGGGTATCGAGAATATCAAGGTGGAGCGCGGGCTGTAAGAGTTGCTGATGATCATGCTGGCTGGCCACATTCACCAGGTTTTCCGCCAGTAGCGCCACCATTCTGGCCGTTGCCAGCGAGCCATTGATATAGAGCCTGCTGCGGCCATTACTGGTGAGGATTCTTTTTAAGATAATCGTGTTGCCGTCATCCAGGCCCGCATCCCGCAAGACCTTCAGGATCTCATGGTGAGACCTGCTCACCGCAAAAAGGGCCTCCACGCTGCACTGTTCAGCCCCGCTTCTGATCCAGTCGGTCTGGGTTCGACCACCCATGAGCAGATGAATAGCCCGCAGCAGAATAGACTTGCCGGCGCCGGTTTCGCCGGTCATGACGACCAGGCCCTTCGCCTCAGGGCAAGCACCAGCCTCCTCCCTGCCATCGGTGCCTGTGGCCCCTTGATCGAAACAGAGATGCAACGACTCAATCAGAGCCAGGTTTTCAACCTTTAACTCACACAACATTTTTTCTGGCCCGATAAATACTCTCGTGTTTTCACTATTATTCCCTCTTTTCACCAGTATCCCGTCTTGACGAGGGGCATAAACAAGGCTATTCTTCTTTCTGCTTGAGATTATTTGAATTATAGAAAAGTGATTCCTCTGTTCGTTTTCTCATTGTCATCACCACAGGCCTGCCATGCCCCCAAAAAACACGCTCAGCGCCAGCCTTGAAGA
>DYNG01000132.1 GCA_020721165.1 Desulfocapsa sulfexigens | reverse complement strand
TCTGTGCCCGTCTTGACTGTCTCGGTGCTCAAGCGATTGCAGGATTTAGGTTGAAATCAAGAGATGAGGATTTGCGCCCCTGCTGCTTTCAGCAAAATAACGAAAAAACAAAAATATATAATCAAAAATGATACGGCAACGACTAAAAAACATCATTGACGCCTGTGTTGAGCAGGGCATCAGCGAAGGCATCTGGTCAGAAAAGGTGACCGGCAAATATACGGTGGAGGTTCCCAAACGGGAAGGCCAGGGAGACTTTTCCACCAATATGGCCCTGGTTCTGGCGGGTATCAACAAAAGCAACCCTCGGCAGATTGCCGCCCACCTGGTCGGCCTGCTGGAGAAAGAGGCGGAATTTATTGAGCATCTGGAGATTGCTGGCCCCGGCTTTGTCAATATCTTTCTCAAGCCCAAGGTCTGGCAGCACGCCCTGTTTCCCATTTTTGAACAGCGGGAGGCCTTTGGTCATTCCTCCATTGGCGGCAAACGAAAGGTTCTGGTCGAGTTCGTCAGCGCCAACCCCACCGGCCCCTTGAGTGTTGGCCACGGACGACAGGCCATTCTTGGCGACGCGATTGCCCGACTGCTCACGGCCACCGGCCATGTCGTTTTTCGTGAATACTATTTCAATGATGCCGGACGGCAGATGCGGGTTCTGGGGGAATCCACCCGAGCCAGATATCTGGAACTCCTGGGCTTGCCTTCCCAGTTCCCAGAAGATGGCTATCAAGGTGATTATATTCAAGATATTGCCAAAGAGTTGCTTGCCGAACGAGGTGACGCCCTCAAAGATCACAGCGAGGTCGCGCCTTTCACCAATAAAGCCAAGGAGATGATTTTCAAAGACATTTCTGGAACCTTGCAACGGATGGGCATTGTTTTTGACAACTATTACAATGAGCACAGCCTCTATGAACAAGGGTTGGTGGATGCCGTGGTTGCTGATCTGCGCGCCAAAGATCTGGTCTATGAAAAAGATGGCGCCACCTGGTTCAAAACCACTGAGTTTGGCCAGGAACAGGATCGGGTTATCATCAAGAGCAGCGGCGAGCCCACCTACCGCCTGCCCGACATTGCCTATCATCGGGAAAAATTCCGCCGCGACTTTGACTGGCTGGTCAATGTCTTTGGTTCTGACCATATCGCCACCGTTCCCGATGTTCTGGCCGGTGTGCGGGCTTTGGGCTATGATGACTCCAAGGTGACGGTGGTGCTGCATCAGTTTGTCACCCTGCTTCGGGATGGCAAACAGGTGAAAATGTCCACCCGCAAGGCCACCTTTATCACGGTGGATGAACTTCTTGATGAGGTGGGCGGCGATGTGGCCCGCTTCTTTTTCATGATGCGCAAGGCGGACAGCCAGCTTGAGTTTGACCTGGATCTGGCCACCAAAGAGAGCCAGGAAAATCCCGTCTATTATGTCCAGTATGCCCATGCCCGCATCTGCTCCATCCTGCGCCAGGCCGCCGACAAAGGGGTGAACAAACTGCCTGTTATCAATGTGGATACCTCCCTGCTGGTGGCCCCGGAAGAGCTGCAACTTCTCAAGAGCATGGATGAGTTCCCGGAGATGATTGAAGAAGCGGCCCTGGCCCTGTCTCCTCATCGGGTCATCTTTTTTCTGATGGAGCTGGCTGGTCAGTTTCACAGCTATTATAACAGGCACAAAGTGATTAGCGACGATATCGCCCTGAGCCAGTCTCGACTCTGCCTGATGGAGGCCTTGCAGATTGTCTTTCACAATGGCCTGCACATTGTCGGATTAACGGCCCCCCAAGAGATGTGACGGAACCGGAAAAATGGCGGCCCTCCCCAAAAAACAGCAGAAAAAGATTAAATTTGAATTGACCATCGGCGCCATTGCCGGCATCGGGGTCGTCTGCTTCTGCATTTTTTTGTGGTCGTTTCTCTTTGGGGTCTGGGCCGGTGAATCTTTATTGCGGCCCATACGACCAAAGAAAACAGATCTGGCGACAACCGCGATTCTCAAAAAACAGCCATCAGCGCCGGAGGCCCCCAAACCATGATCCGCAACGCCCGCATGGATGATATCAAAACCATCCACTCACTGCTTAACCATTATGCCGCCAAGGGCTTGCTCCTGGGCCGCTCGATCAGTTCCCTGTACGACCATCTCCGTGATTTTATGGTCTTTACAGATGAATCTGAAAAGATCTGCGGCGTGGCAGCCTTGCAGATCAGCTGGGAAAATCTGGCCGAAATCAGATCCCTGGCCGTCCTGGAAACGACCCAGCGCCAGGGGATTGGGGCAAAACTGGTGCAGGCCTGTCTTGACGAGGCGAAACGACTGGAGATTGACACCATCTTCACCTTGACCTATCAGGCCGGCTTCTTTCGCAAACAGGGTTTTACCGATATTGACAAACACGATCTCCCCCATAAGATATGGAGCGACTGCCTGCATTGCCCCAAATTTCCGGACTGTGATGAAGAGGCCCTGATCTTCACCACGAAAAAATAATCCTCACCCCAAATGAAACAAGGCCGACAAGGGTGTTCGTTTGAAGGTGTTGTGGATTCACAACAGATACTCATCAATACAAAGAAAAAAGAAACACTGATATGATTGGAAAAATTCTGACAAAAGTCTTTGGCAGCACCAATGACCGAGCCCTGAAGCAGATTGCCCCCCTGGTTACCAGAATCAATGAACTGGAAGCCCCTCTCCTATCCCTCGATGATGCTGAACTGGCGGCCCGCACCACGGCCTTCAGGGAACGACTGGCCAACGGGGAACCGGTTGACAATCTGCTCCCCGAATCCTTTGCCGTCATGCGCGAAGCGGCCAAACGCATTCTCGGCGAGCGGCATTATGATGTTCAGCTTATTGGCGGCGTCATTCTTCATCAGGGGAAAATCGCCGAGATGAAGACCGGCGAGGGAAAAACCCTGACCTCCACCCTGCCCGCCTACCTCAACGGGCTGACCGGAAAAGGCGTGCACATAGTCACCGTCAATGACTATCTGGCCGCCCGTGATGCCGAATGGATGGGCCAGGTTTATCAATTTTTAGGGATCAGCGTGGGTAAAATCGTCCACGGTATGGACGATAGCGCCCGCCGTAACGCCTATAGCGCCGACATCACCTACGGCACCAATAATGAGTTTGGTTTTGATTACCTGCGCGACAACATGAAGTTTGAACTGAGTGACTTCTGTCAACGAGGGTTCAACTTTGCCATTGTTGACGAGGTGGATTCCATCCTCATTGACGAGGCGCGCACCCCGCTGATTATTTCGGGCCCAGCCGAAATGTCCACCGAACTCTATGTTATGGTGGACAAAATCATGCCCCATTTCCGCGCCGACGAACACTATACGGTAGATGAAAAGGCCCGCCAGGCCGCCTTGACCGAGGAGGGCGTGGCCCTGGGGGAACAGCTTCTGGAGGTCGAAAACCTCTACGATCCTTCCAGCATCGAGCAGTTGCACCATCTGACCCAGGCCCTCAAGGCCCACACCCTCTTTCAGAAAAATGTGGATTATATCGTCAGGAATGGCGAGGTTATCATTGTGGATGAATTCACCGGTCGCACCATGGAGGGTCGGCGCTACAGCGAAGGTCTGCACCAGGCCCTGGAGGCCAAGGAGCATGTCGCCATCCAGAAGGAGAATCAAACCCTGGCCTCCATCACCTTTCAGAACTATTTCCGCATGTATGACAAACTCTCGGGCATGACCGGCACAGCCGACACCGAGGCCCCAGAATTCAAGAAGATCTATGATCTCAGCGTTATTATCATGCCCACCCATCAGCCCATGATCCGCAAGGATTATGCCGATGTCATCTATAAAAACGAGGCCGCCAAATATCGGGCGGTGGTCAGTGAAATCAAAGCGCTCCATGAAAAAGGCCAACCCGTCCTGGTGGGCACCATCTCCATTGATGTCTCCGAGAAAATTGCGGAAATGTTAATAAAAGAGAATGTCCCCCATGATGTCCTCAATGCCAAACAGCACGAACGAGAGGCGGAAATCATCGCCGGCGCCGGCCAACTGGGCAAGGTCACGATTGCCACCAACATGGCCGGACGAGGCACCGATATCAAACTGGGAGAGGGGGTGCGGGAAGTGGGCGGCCTCCATATCCTGGGCACCTCCCGCCATGAATCACGACGAATTGACAACCAGTTACGGGGTCGTTCCGGTCGCCAGGGCGATCCTGGCTCCTCCCGTTTTTACCTCTCCCTGGAAGACGACCTGCTCCGCATTTTTGGCTCTGGTCGAATCGCCGGGATCATGGACAAGCTGGGCATGGAAGAGGATGAGCCCATTGAGCACAACATGATCTCCAAGGCCATTGAAAACGCCCAGCGCAAGGTGGAAGGCCACA
>DYNG01000131.1 GCA_020721165.1 Desulfocapsa sulfexigens | reverse complement strand
GCTGCCCTTCGGCCTGGGGCATCATCATGGGATTTGCGCCCTGTTCCCGCATTTTTTTGACCCCATCGGGTGATTTCAGGGTGACGATGGCCTGCAGGGCAAAGGAGCGGGCCAGGGTATCAGCCTGGGGATCGGTTGTCACCTCAATTCCGGTTGGTGGGGCAAAATGTTTGCCATCAACGGAACCTTCATCCACCTTGGTGGCCTCATGTTTCATGGTCATGCCCATCATATTCATCTCCATTTTTAACGGGATTCCGGTGTTATGGATGGAGTAAACGGTGGTGCCCATCATTTCTACCTTATCGCAGTCAAAACCCAGGATTTTGGTGGCCTTCTGCTCAATCTTGGCGCCCATGGTCTCGCTGGTGGGCAGGCCCATTGCCTGAATGTTTGCTTCAAGTTGTTTTTTCTCGGCCGCTGACAGTTTTTGATATTCTTCAATCATATACTTTTGGGGATTAACGGTTTTAACGCCGGTGCGGGCGGTGAGGTCAAAATCGTACAGCCAGTCAGGGGTTTCAATTTCAAGGGAATCAGTGGTGGTGGTGGTGCCCATCATGTTCATTGAGCTTTTGCGATATTTGGCGCTTTCTTTCCCATATTCACGAATGTACAGGGTTTCCGTGCCGGTTTCGGAGCCGCTGAGAACATAGGAGATGGTGGCCGACTTAAAAGGCAGTTTTCGATCCCAAGGGTTGGCATCGGCGCTGGCCAGGCCAGGAAGAAGCGGGAAGAAAAGCAGCAGTAACAGACAGCATTTTCGAAGTGACATGTGTTTCTCCTTGGACAGTTTTTTTATATACAAATGGGTTAGGATAGCTGGATTCTTAACTGATTGACAGATTCATCGGCGATATAATCATCAAAGGGCACCATCTTGTCAATCAAGCCGCCGGGAAGGATTTCCATGATCCGGTTGGCAATGGTGGCGACAAACTGGTGATCGTGTGAGGCGAACAGCACCACCTCGGGAAAGGCGATGAGGGCATCATTGACGGCGGTAATGGATTCGAGATCCAGGTGATTGGTTGGTTCATCAAGAATCAGGGCGTTGGCATCAGAGAGCATCATCCTGGAGAGCATACAGCGCACCCGTTCGCCGCCGGAGAGCACGCTGGTCTTTTTTAAGGCCTCATCGCCGGAAAAGAGCATTTTGCCGAGAAATCCCCGGGCAAAGGTTTCGCCTTCGGTGACCGGGGTATATTGGCGGAGCCAGTCAACCAGGGCCAGGTCGCTGGTGAAATAACGACTGTTGTCCAGGGGGAAATAGGCCGTGCTCATGGTCACGCCCCACCGGAACGAACCGCTGTCTGGTTCCAACTCGCCGGCCAGAATCTGAAAAAGAGTGGTGCGAGCGACACTGTTGGCGCCGACAAAGGCTACCTTATCACCAGGGCGCAGGGTAAAGGACAAATCAGTAAAGAGAGAGGCGCCGTCAATGGCCTTGGAAATCCCCTGGACTTCCAGGATAATATCGCCACAGGGACGGGCCGGCTTGAAAGAGACAAAGGGATACTTGCGGGAAGAAATTGGCATATCCTCGATTTGCAGCTTGTCGAGGAGTTTGCGGCGGGAGGTGGCCTGCTTGGATTTAGAGGCATTGGCTGAAAAACGACGAATGAATTCCTTGAGTTCATTGGCCTTTTCGTTGGCCTTTTTATTCTCGTTTTGTCGTTGTTTCAAGCTCAGTTGACTGGCCTGATACCAGAAGTCGTAGTTGCCGACAAATATCTGGATCTTACCAAAATCAATGTCGGCCATGTGAGTGCAGACCTGATTCAGGAAGTGGCGATCATGGGAGACGATGATAACGGTGTTTTGAAAACGATCGAGGAAATCCTCCAGCCAGTTGATGGATTGCAGATCCAGATGGTTGGTCGGCTCATCCAGGAGGAGAATGTCGGGGTTGCCAAAAAGGGCCTGGGCCAGGAGAACCCGCACCTTTTCACCACCTTCCAGCTCTTTCATTCGTTTGGGCAGATAGTCTTCGCCAATTCCTAAGCCGCTGAGCAGCACCGAGGCCTCGGACTCGGCTTCATAGCCATTCATTTCGCCGAATTCGGCCTCCAGTTCCCCGCTACGAATCCCGTCTTCTTCACTGAAATCGGATTTGGCATAGAGGGCTTCCCGTTCCGCTATTAAATCATAGAGGCGAGCATGGCCCATGATCACGGTGTTCAGGACGGTGTGTTCATCAAAGGCAAAATGATCCTGGCGCAGCATGGCAATCCGTTCCCGAGGAGCAACGGAGATATCCCCCTTATCCGGCGGAAAGTCGCCGGCCAGTATCTTGAGAAAGGTGGACTTGCCCGCTCCGTTGGCGCCGATCAGACCATAACAGTTGCCAGCGGTAAACTTGATGTTCACATCCTGGAAAATAACCCTTTTGCCATAGGAGAGGGCGACATTAGTAGCTGTAATCATAATACAAATCTGGTAGAAACGGGGATGGAGTGAGCACGATAACGCAATAATGGGCAAGGCTGATGCTCGCAAGTAGTGGCATTTCAGGTCTGTCTCAAGGCCTGCATATCACCGTATAGAAAAAAAACAAGCCACCAAAGAATTTAGCATGATAGTAAGGAAGGACGCAAGTTTAATCTGGCTCGCCAACGGTCATGCAGCTTAGGGCTGGAATTATTTATTTTCGGGAAAGGTAACTACTCAGGTGGATAGTTTGAAGACTGAAGGCTGAAGGTAAAGCAGAATAGCCAACGGCCATGTGCTGTAACCTTCAGTCTTCCAGCTTTGCCTTGGCAAAGCGCCCTTCAGTCTATCCACCTGAGCAGTTACCTGGAATTATTTATTTTCGAGAAAGAACTAAATTCACCTGCGATTCGCTGACCTCATTGGTGATGATGACCTTGCCGATGGTGGTGGGCAGGACGAAAAAAACCGAGCCGGCCACCGTCTTTTTGTCAGTGAGTAGGTATTTTTTTATCCGCTCCCGATCAAGCTCTCTGGGGATTTCGGTGGGCAGGCCAAAGGCATTAATCAGGGCGGCAATGCGGCCCGCATCCTGTTTCTTGCACAAATCATTGGCAACCGAGAGGCGGAGGGCCGCCACCATGCCGATGGCCACGGCCAGGCCATGAATAATCGTGAAATCGGAGGCCGCCTCCACCGCATGACCAATGGTGTGGCCGAAATTCAAAATTCGGCGCAGATCGGATTCTCGCTCGTCGGCTGCCACCACCTCGGCCTTGATCCGGCAACAGGATGTGATCATCTGCTGGATGCTCTCCCGTTCCAGACCAAGAATTCGGTCCAGATTCTGCTCCATGAAGACAAAAAAATCAAAGTCACGAATGACCCCGTACTTGATCACCTCAGCCAGACCGCCCAGTAGTTCGATCTGCGGCAGGGTGGTCAGAACTGCGGTGTCAATATAGACCACTTTGGGCTGATAAAAAGCCCCCACCAGATTTTTTCCTTCGGGAATGTCCACGCCGGTTTTTCCCCCCACCGAACTGTCAACCTGGGAAAGCAGGGTGGTTGGCACCTGGACAAAGGGGATGCCGCGCAGGTAAGAGGCGGCCAGAAAACCGGTCAGATCGCCGGTGACACCGCCTCCCAGGGCAATGAGCCCGTCCTTACGGTCAATGCCCAGTTGCGCCAGGCGGCTGGCCAGCTCGGTAAATGTGTGGAGGTTTTTACTGGCTTCCCCATGCGGGAAGGTAAGCAGTTCGGCGGCAATCCCGGCATCTTCAAGGGAGCGCATCAGGGTGCTGCCATAGAGCTTGGCCACAAGATCGTCGGCAATGACCGCATATCGTTTGGCAATGCGACGATTCGCCAGATCAGCGCCAATCTCGGCCATGATGCCGTCTTCAATGAAAATCGGATAACTGCGGTCGTCAAGACCAACGAGGAGGGTCGGGGACATAATTCTGTTCCAGAGCAGATTCCATAAAAAAAGGAGATGCCACCCGCTGGGGCAGCATCTCCTTGCAAGACTTAAACAATCAGCCTTAAAGACAAATTACATGGCGGAACCAGAGGCAGCCTTCTGCATTTTAACCTCAACCTTCTCGGTCAGGCCTGCATAGTACTTCTTGAGATGGTCAAGAACCTCGTTACGGCCAAAGTGGTCAACGATCTCCTCGCCGGCGGAAAGGGCCTTCCGCAGTTTGGTACCGGAAAGGATTACGCGGGAAGACTTGTCATGTGGGCAGGTGCGCAGAGAGGCCATACCATCACACTCTTTGCAGTAGAAGGTCCAGTCAATCTTCATTGGTTTGCACTGCAGGTCTTTGCCGGTGTCACCGGTCTTGGGAACACGATCAAAGATCTCCTGGGCCTCGAACAGACCGTAGAAGTCACCAACACCGGCATGGTCACGACCAATCAGCATGTTGTTAACGCCAT
>DYNG01000130.1 GCA_020721165.1 Desulfocapsa sulfexigens | reverse complement strand
TACCGCCGTTACCCTGTCCCTGTTTACTTCGTTCTGCTGTTCCCTGTTTGAAGCGGTGCTCTATACCATCTCGACCAGTCATGTGGAGATGCTGAAAAAAGGCGGGCACCGCTCCGCCGACCTGCTCACAGCGCTGCGGACCGATATCAACCGACCCATCACCGCCATACTCACCATGAATACGGTTGCCAATACCATTGGCGCCACCATCGCCGGGGCCTCTGCCGCGTCACTCTTTGGTGAACAGCACCTGATCTATTTCTCCGCTGTTTTCACCCTCACGATCTTAATCTTCTCCGAGATTATCCCCAAAACCATCGGCGTCAACTATGCGGTGCTGCTGGCACCACTCATTGCCCGTCCGCTGGCGGCGCTGGTGGTCGTGCTCCGGCCCGTCATCTGGTTGTGTCAATTGGTTACCCGCCTGATTCCACATAACGAGGAGGGAAATCATGTCTCGGCAGAGGAACTGCGCACCATTGCCACCCTGTCACTCCAGTCTGGACAGATTGGGGCCGATCAGGAACGGGTCATCAACAATATCCTGGAACTGGGTAACAAAACGGTCCGGCAGATCATGACCCCGCGCACCGTCACCTTTTCCCTGGAAAAAGAGACCACGATTGCCGAGGCCATGCAACTCGACGAGCATCTGCGCCATTACAGCCGCATTCCCCTCTATCATGAAAACTTTAATGAGACGACCGGCATTGTTCTTTATAAGGATATTTTACGGGCAGCCGCCCAAGGCAACAAGGATCTGCGGCTGGCTCAGATCATGCTGCCCGTCCACTTTGTCCCGGAAACGGCGCCGCTCAATCGGGTGCTGATGGAGTTCTTTGAACGCAATCAACACCTGTTTGTGGTGGTGGATGAATATGGCGCCATGACCGGCGTCATCTCTTTAGAGGATATTCTGGAGGAAATTGTTGGCCGCGAAATCATGGATGAATCGGACCGGGCCAGAAACATGCGGGAACTGGCCAGAAGGCAGTATCAATCGTCAGCGCTGAGATCCGGTCAGAAAGATTCCTTATATGATCAAAGCACAGAATAGAGGAGGATTGTTCCTGACAGCCAGGCGCTGTTACTCGTCCGGTATCACCCGGGTTATCTTGCTTCCCTCAATACTGATACCGGCCATCAGCCCTTTCTGGTTAAAGAAAAAGGCATACACCCCGGATCGAACGGTGGTGCTGGTGAGTGCGCTGGCTGCACCTTCATCCATAACAACAATGTTCGGACCAACCCCTATTTCCCAACCATCACTCTTGTTGAGATAGCTCAACCCTTCATTATCCAGGAAAAATAGCGCGTAACCGAAGGTCTGCACGCCGATCTGCAGACCATAGGAGGCTGCCAAGGTTGAATAATAGCCGCTGGTTTTGCCGTTCACCAGTAAGGCCCCCTCGCCATACTGACCGCCAAAAACAAACCCTCCTTTCACTACACTGGGAAAAACAAGAATCCCTTTGGCAGATTTGGCCATGATTTCTGCCGCCGGGGTTGTCCGGTACAGATTCTTCAGAGCGCTCTGGACATCACTGTTAATTTCTCCGGCCGTTGAGGCCTGGGATGGATTGGAAAACAGCATCAGCAACCCAATCACCATGATTACAGCGACCGCATACACCAGATCCGGTCGTTTTCTGATTATTGCCTTCTCCCTCATACCTGACCTCTCTGCGTTGAATACATAGCTTCCCCCAAAGAAAACAAACCAGGGGAGCGATTATGAAGAAAACGGCTTCACCTTGACAGTCCACCATTCTCCTGTTAAGGATTTTCCAGCGGGTGATAGATATCAAAAAAACGACTGCGCTCTTTCCCTATGTTCCTTGTAGCACCAAAAGAGAACCGAGGTAAAGATCAAAATCGTCAATGATGCCCACAAGGCCGGGCAATGCAGAGAAAATCCCTGAAAAAAATACAGGGCGCCTTGAACACCTTACAGATAAACCACACCGCAAACCCTTCTCTCTCCTTTCTTCTGGCCTCCACCGACAGGAGCGCAATACGCATCACTCATGTTTCCCGTTGATATCCTGACATCCACTCCCCACTCCCCCGGGGTTTATCTGATGCTCGACAAAAAGTCCACGGTTCTGTATGTCGGCAAGGCTAAGGATCTGCGCAACCGCCTGGCCTCCTACGCGCGCCTGGATGGAACCCAGCCGGGCAAGACGGCGGCCCTGCTCTCCCATATCCATACCATTGACACCCTGCTCACCCGCACCGAAAAAGAGGCCTTGATCCTGGAGGCCTCTCTGATCAAACAACACCATCCAAAATACAACATTATTCTTCGTGATGACAAAAATTATCCGTTGATTAAAGTCACTATCCAGGAAGAGTGGCCACGGGTAATGATGACCCGGCGCCGGAAAAAAGATGGCGCCCGTTATTTTGGCCCTTTTGTGTCGTCATCGGCCATGTGGGAAAGTTTGAAACTGATAGCCAGCCTTTTTCCCCTGCGCCGCTGTAAAACCCCGCGCCTGCCGATCCGCACCCGCCCCTGCCTCAACGGCCAGATGCACCACTGCCTGGCCCCCTGTATGGGCGCGGGCCAGCCGGCTGATCGTGAACGATATCAGGAGATGGTCAAACAGGTTCTTTTACTGCTGGAAGGTCACAACCGGGAACTGATCGCGGCCATGACCACCAAAATGGAGGCCGCCGCTGCTGATCTCGCCTTTGAACAGGCCGCCACCCTTCGGGATCAGATCCAGGCCTTGACAAAGACGCTGGAAAAACAGATTGTCGTCGCCAGCCACCGCAAAGATCAGGATATTTTTGGTCTCGCCCGAAAGGATGCGTCTCTGGCCATCGCCCTGCTTCTGGTTCGTAACGGCATCATCAGCGGCAGCCGCTCGTTTTTCTTTGCCGACCCCATCGGCGATGACGCCACTATTCTCGCTCAGGCCCTGCTCCAATACTACAGCGCTGGCGACACCCTGCCCCGTGAGATTCTCCTCCCCGGCGCCGCCGAAGGGCAGGAACTGCTGGCGGAACGACTCAGTGAAATGAGCGGGGAGACGGTTCGGCTTCTCGTCCCGCAACGGGGCGATAAAATGAGCCTGATTGACATGGCCAACGCCAATGCCCGGCAGCTTTTTGCCGACCGGGATCGTAAGGAGCAATCCTGGCAGACCCTGGCTGCGGCCATAATGGACGCCTTACATCTGCCCCATGTCCCCGACACCATTGAATGTGTTGATATCTCCAATATCTCCGGTCAACAGGCCGTTGGCTCTCTGGTCTGTTTTCAGCAGGGAGAGCCGGCGCCGCCTCAATACCGGCATTACACCATCACCAGCGTTGTTGGCCCCGACGATTACGGCATGATGGCTGAAGTTTTGAAACGACGACTGGCGCGGGGAATCGCTGACAACACTCTTCCCGATCTGCTGATGGTGGATGGGGGCCGGGGCCAATTGGGGGTCGCCACCGGCGTAATAAAGGAGTTGGCCCGGGAAACAGGGGTCGAAGCCGGTCAAAAAATGGCCTTGGTCGCCATTGCCAAAGAAAAACAGGGAGAAGGTGAAAAGCTCTTCGTTCCGGGCCGCAAAAATCCCATTCTGCTACCAGCTCATAATCCGGCGCTACTCTACCTGATGCGGATTCGTGATGAATCACATCGTTATGGAGTTCGTTTTCATCGCCACCTGCGCAACAAAAACGCCTTTCACTCGCCATTGGACGGGATTGACGGCATTGGCCCCCAAAAAAAACAGGCCCTGCTCACGGGTCTGGGGAGTGTGCGGCGCATCAGGCAGGCAACGAGGGAACAGTTGCGGGAAGTCGCCGGCATCGGGCCGGAACTGGCCGCGCTCATTTACCGCCATTTTCATCCTGAAAACGAACATACTGAAAAAAACGCAAGCAATGGCCACTGAAGAAGAAATCCTCGCCCGTCTGCGGCCCGGCTGTATCTGCAAAGGCATCCGACTGCACACCATCATCACGGCCATCAACCAGGGGGCCGCCAGCTTTCAGGAAGTGGCCGGGAAAACAGGGATCGGCGGCGGCTCCTGCGGCTCAAAACGGTGTGGACTCAAAGTGGTTGAACTCTTGTCTCAAAAAAAATCCGGGCCCGCTCCTCCGCCTGCTCCAGCGACAGACTCCCCTGCACGGCCATCGCCAGATGGTGCCCAAACGGAAAATTCTGCCCGTAATAATGAGTAAACTGTTTCAATCGTCCCAGCCGTCGTTCAGGACGAAACCGTCCCAACAGGGAGATGAAACGGAAATAAAGCTCAAACGGACGGCCAGGCGGCGGCTCCAGGGGCAGACCGTAAATCTCTCTGGCGATATCGGCAAAGAGCCAGGGACGACAGACCGCCCCCCGCCCCAGCATCAACCCATCGGCCCCGGAATGCTCCAGGCAC
>DYNG01000129.1 GCA_020721165.1 Desulfocapsa sulfexigens | reverse complement strand
CGCGGGATTTTGAGTCCCGTGCGTCTACCAGTTTCACCACTCCGGCGAAAAAAATAAAACAGAAAAAATAATGAAAGATCGGGTCAGGAAAAACTAATCAATATTAGAAAATCGCATGCCCTTCTTTGAAACAATGAATAAAAATCATTAAGAACAAAAGAGTGAGAACATACCGCTCTCACTCTTCCCTGTCAAGGAAAATGGGGATATGGTCATGAATCTACCCCGCTTAATAATCAATACAAGACTGTTGTTTTTGAAAAATATGGCGCAGATTATAGAAATAATCCACACCTGACCAAATAGCCATAACAAGACTTACATACAGTAAAAACCTGCCGGTTTGATGGAGATAGGGGTAAGGAAGTATACCCACTGGAAAAATAAGAAAACCGAGTCCAAAATATTGAAAATTACTTTTGATTTTTCCAGCCCAACCAGCCGGGATGACAATTCCGCTGGAGGCGGCAAGACCTCGGAAACCCGTGATAATAATCTCTCGGCAGATTATGAGCAGGCAGACCCAGGCCTGGATTCGACCAAGCGGAATCAGCATGATCAGAGCGGTTGTGACCAACACTTTATCAGCCAGGGGATCCATGAGCTTGCCGAGGGTAGTTTCAATTTTATATTTTCTTGCAAAGTACCCATCCACAAAATCAGTGAAGGCGGCCAAGGAAAAGACACAAAAAGTTGCCAGCCCAACTCCCCGGGTTTGTCCCACTGAAAAAAGAACCATGAGCACCGGCACCAAGGCAAATCGGATTCCAGTTAATATGTTGGGCAAATTGACCATCTGTTCCATCGCTTATCCTGTTAAAAGGGCTGGCCTACCGGGTATATCCTGCATACCCCTTGTACCCCTTGTAATTGTGGAGCACTCGTTGCACATACTCCATTGTTTCAGGAATCTGCGGAATCTTGTTGGTCTGTTTGACCAGGTTGGGGCCGGCATTATATGCTGCCAGGCTTAATGGAATGTTCCCGTGAAAGGTATCCAGCATGGCGCGAAAATAACGGGTTCCTCCATCAATATTGGCGCGGGGGTCAAGAGGGTTGCTTACTCGCAGATCCGAGGCGGTTCCAGGCATGAGCTGCATGAGCCCCATTGCGCCCTGGTTGGACACGGCATTACGATTAAATCCTGATTCTGCCTTGATTATCGCTTTGATGAGCAATGGATCAACATCGTGGCGATATCCGCTCTGTTGAATGTGACGATCAAATTCCGAGCTGTTTTTCCCGGTTCGTAACGAATAGCTCCGTCCCCTGCCAGTCACATTCGTTGACCAGGTGTGGGCAGTGTGGGCAGAGGGTTTACTGATAGTAACACCTTCGCTGTGATAGATCTGGCTTTTGCTGGAACTGGGCACATTGGTATAAACGCGTTTTCCTTGATTATCAACGAAGGTATATATTTCAGCCCCTGCCTGTGACTGTCCATTCAGCAGCACGGTCGCTGCCATCGTCAAGATGATCTTTACGATTGTTTTCATGGCTACCCTCATTGGTAAAAAATGGATGGACGACAAATTAATGAAGACTATTTTTTTCGTTTCTCCCAATCGGCCAGAAATTGTTCCACCCCAATATTGGTCAGAGGATGCTGGGCCAACTGTTCAATGACCTTGAGGGGGATGGTGGCGATATCGGCGCCAATCATGGCGGCATCCATAACATGCAGGGGATTACGAATACTGGCCACTATAACCTCGCTGTGAAAATCATAATTGCGATACACAGTCATGATCTCATTGATCAGCTCCATTCCCCGTTGCCCAATATCATCAAGCCGTCCCACAAATGGGCTGACGAAAGTTGCCCCGGCTTTAGCGGCCAACAGCGCCTGGGATGCGGAGAACACCAAGGTCACATTGGTTTTTATGCCCATGGAGGTCAGCTTTTTAACGGCCTTCATTCCCTCCATAATCATCGGAATTTTAATAACAATTTTATCACTCAGGGCGGCCAGGACTTTGGCCTCTTTTACCATCGCCTCCGCTTCAAGGCTCACCACCTCGGCGCTGACCGGTCCATCAACGACCTTGCATATCTCTTTGAGAATTTTCTCGAAAGGCTTATTTTCTCTGGCAATCAACGACGGATTAGTGGTGACCCCATCAACCATGCCCATCTCCACCCCTTTTTTGATCTCATCTATATTGGCGGTATCTATAAAAAATTTCAATTTTTATCTCCTTTTTCGGTAAGAAAGCGCTGGCAGCAGGTGTCGCTGCAAAAATAATAGGACTGATTGTTATGACGAAGAAAACAAGCCTGTTCACGGGGAACCAAGGTGTGGCAGACAGGATCTTCAACCAGGATATCCATCCCCTTTGATGATGACAGGTCGCTTGGCGCCGTCTGCTCCTCTGTTCTTTTCTTCTTGCCGGCGCCGACCAACAGACGATAGGCAATATACAGGAGACCGCCGAGAAGCGCCAAACGAACGGGATTCATAATGGCGACCTGTGCTGTTTCCTGAACTGTAGGCAATAAGAAAAAAGTGAATACAGCATTATATCGTTGTCTCGTGGCATTTGTCTAATTTTTTTCAGGTGTCAGACCCTTTTTCATGGCCGGCAGGGTCGTGATGGCCTGGGGTGGATCATCTCCCCGGACAATACGCTGGCAAAGTTGCTGATGCATTTCTGCCGCCGTTTGTCCCGTTTCGGGATGACGAAAGGCCGGGGCAATTTCGCACAAGGGGGCGAGCACAAAGAGGCGAGCGCCAATGCGGGGATGGGGCAGCTGTAATTCTTCGTCATGGACAATTGCCTGCCCAAAAGAGAGAATATCCAAATCCAGGGAACGATCGAGATAGCCGCCAGCCTTCCCGACCTGGTGGCTGCCTCTGATTCGCTGCCGTCCGTATTCGGTTTCAATCTGGAACAGGATATGTAAAAGTTGCCGGGCCGAGAGTTGCGTTTCCACCATGCCAACGGCATTGGTAAAAGGGGCATGGAAGGTTGTCGGCTCCATATCCAGGGCCTCGGTCAGATACGGGGAGGAGATTCGGATTGGCTCCACCCCTTTTTCAGCCGCCAACCGGTTCCAGGCGCTGGAAATGATGCGCTGGCCATCACCCAGATTAGAGCCAAAGCCAATGAAGGCCGTGGTCATTGCGTCACCGAGAACAATTGCATTCTCTGTACATGTCCGCTGATCTCTTTGAGGTCGGGATGAAACAATCGCTTACCGTGCCCCCTGCTCTGCCGCATCGCCATTATTTGCCTGCCTTAGCGCCATCTTGCAGCTCATCGGGGTTAGTACCTTCACTGTGATAACTGCCCGTCAATATTAGAGATCTCGTAGCCCCAGGACATCAAACATGGAATAGAGGCCAGGCTTCTGCCCTGCAACCCAGGCTGCGGCAGTGGCTGCGCCTTTGGCGAAGTTATCGCGGCTGTGAGCCCGATGGGTAATCTCAATGCGCTCACCGGGGCCGGCAAAATAGATGGTGTGTTCACCCACGATATCTCCACCCCGGATGGTCTGCACGCCAATCTCTTTTTTACTTCGTTCACCGATCATGCCATATCGTTCATAAACCGCCACCTCAGCCAGATTGCGGTTCACGCCAGAGGCGGCCATCTCGGCCAATTTGAGGGCCGTGCCGCTGGGAGCATCTTTTTTCTTGTTATGGTGCAATTCAACGATTTCAATATCGTAATCATCGCCCAGAATCGAGGCAGCCTTGGCGGCCAGCTTGAAGAGGACATTCACCCCCACGGCCATATTCGGGGCCTGTACACAGGGAAAATGTTGGGCCAACTCTTTCAGTTCCGCCAGATTCTCTGGTGTCAGGCCGGTGGTGCCGATAACCATCGCCTTTTTATGTTGAGCCGCCAGTCGGGCAAACTCCATGGTTGCCTGGTGGAAGGTGAAATCTATGATCACAGCCCCTCGATCAATAACGGCGCCTAGTCCCTCGGCAATGACCACGCCATTTCTGCCCCAGCCTCCAGTTTCGCCGGCATCCCGGCCAATGGCCGGGCTGCCCGCAGCCTCAAAGGCAGCCGTATAATGCAAGCCCGGATGTTCATTGACCATATACCCAACCCGCTGTCCCATCCGGCCAGAGGCGCCGGCGACGATAACATCAATCATCTTTTTGTCCTTGTTCTTGAATGTAGGTAGTGAGCAGGATCGTTACTTCGAGAATCAATTATGAATCTTAGGCAAAACACCCTTTTCAGTCACGCGCTTCGTGATACAAAAAAATATCAACTAAACATCAAATAGATGCCTGTGATATTTCACAGACGGTGACAGCGAGGAAAATCTTCATTTGCAAGAGACCCATTCGTTAAGCCTTTTCTTAACGGCCCTTTATACCCTTTTCACATAACTACTCAGGTGAATAGTCTGAAGGGCGCTTTGCCAAGGCAAAGCTGGAAGGCTGAAGGTTACAGCAC
>DYNG01000128.1 GCA_020721165.1 Desulfocapsa sulfexigens | reverse complement strand
GGAGTGGAATTAGCGGAGGCGATTCGGCAGCGAGGACTTGCTGGCAAAGTGTTGCTCCCAGGTTTTGAGAGTGATCTTGCAAATGTCTATGGTGCTTTGGATATTTGTTTATGCCTTTTTGGTGCAGGTTTAGGAGGGGTAGGTCGCACGGCGTATGAGGCAGCGATTTGTGGCAAGCCGGTTATAGCGACATTACCAGGGGCAAGAAATTCTCGCACACTTTCGCATGAGCGACACGGTTTGCTTTACGAGCCTGAGGATATGCAAGGAGTGCAAGACGGAATTGAATCTCTCGTGTTGAATCCCGTATTGCGCAAAGAATTGGGACAACGAGTCCAGAGGGAAATCGGCGAAAGACATGCTCCTGAGCATTCTGCAAAAAAAATCGCACAGATTTATGCGGAAATGCTGTGGTTTAAAAAAGCAATCGGATTAGGTTGCGCGAAGTAAGGGAATCAGAATTTGCAAATTGAGGTGGCCCCAGTCTTCCCGCCAAAAAGAAGTCAAAAATAGACTAAAGTGAAGGGCTGAATCGGTATTGTTATGGTCGTTTGTTTGTTTGCTGTCAATAATTCTGGGAAAATCTTCATTTTTGGCTCCCTAACGGAAGGCAGAGGTGCATCTAAGCTTGATATTGATGGCTTAGAAATCAAAGAAGAGAGGGTCACAGAAAAGTAGTTTTGCATCTCGATTTGAGAGAAGCAATTGTCGAAAATCGAAAAGGACAAGACAGAATGCCCGCAGAGGCGATTTTTGAAAGTTGCGGGTTTGTTTGTGCAAAAAATCCTCTTTCACAGTTGACCTGCCGTGTTTTCAAGTATTTGAGGTAGTAATTTTTTCGATTTGACATACCGCTTCCATTGTTTTAAATGACGCATGAATTTATGAGCAAGTATCCCATTTTAGTAGCTGGTGCAGGAGGATTCATCGGAGGTCAATTGGTTGGTGAACTTCTGAAAGAAGGAGTTAGAGTCAGGGCTGTTGACAAAAAGCCACAATGGCAATGGTATCAACGATTTACAGATGCCGAGAACCTGACGCTTAACCTTGAAAACAAAGATGAATGTGTTAAGGCTGTCAACGGGTGTGATTGGATTTACAACTTGGCTGCCGATATGGGAGGGATGGGATTTATCGAGTTGAATAAGGGTCTTTGTATGTTAAGCGTTTTGATCAATACCCATCTGCTAATGGCCGCAAGGCAATGTGGAGCCTCCAGATTTTTCTACGCATCGTCAGCATGTGTATATGCTGGTTACAAGCAGAGAGAGACAGCCAATCCTGGTTTAAAGGAGGAAGACGCGTATCCTGCCGATCCTGAGGACGGCTACGGGTGGGAAAAACTTTTTTCTGAAAGGATGTGCAGGCATTTTGCCGAAGATTTTGGTGTCGAAACGCGGGTAGCCCGTTATCACAATGTCTATGGACCTTGGGGGACTTACGATGGAGGGAGGGAAAAAGCTCCAGCAGCAATTTGCAGGAAGGTGATAGAGGCAATTCGTAGTGGAAGTAAAGAGATAGAGGTTTGGGGTGATGGGCATCAGACTCGCAGTTTTCAATTTATCGATGATTGCATAAAAGGGACAAAAATGATTATGCGAAGCGATGTTCGTGAACCGCTCAATCTTGGCAGTGCAGAAATGGTTAGTATCAACCAGTTAGTTGATATCGTGGAAGATATTGCCGGTGTGAAACTTGAGAGAAAATACAAGCTTGATGCGCCGAAGGGAGTGCGAGGGCGTAGTTCAGATAATATGCGGATCAAGAAATTATTTGATTGGGAACCTTCCATTTCGTTGCGAAGTGGGTTGGAAAAAACTTATGTTTGGATTTATGAGCAGATGGTTAGTGGTAACTCGAAAGACTCGGTGGTCAATCGATTTTAAGTGATTAAAAAACTGTAAGAGTATGTTGAATAGAGTTTCAATTTTTGGATTGGGTAAACTAGGGGCAAGTATGGCCGCAGCCATGGCAGAGCGGGGTTTTGAAGTAATTGGGGTGGATATTTCCCGTGCGGCAGTTGATGCAGTTAATTGTGGAAAGGCCCCAGTTCACGAGACGGGACTAGAAGAAATGATAGTTCGAAACAAGAGTAGACTCCGAGCGACAACGAGTCCTGAGGATGCCGTTTTGAATTCAGATATTAGTTTTGCAATTGTACCGACTCCGAGTGACAAAAGGGGGGCATTTGAGTTGCAGTATGCAAAGTATGCATTTCGTGATATTGGACGCGCACTTAAAGAAAAGGATGGTTATCATGTTGTTGTTTTGACGAGTACTGTTCTGCCGGGAGCAACTAGACATGGGTTATTGCCAATCCTTGAAAAAGAATCTGGGAAAAAGTGCGGAGTTGATTTTGGGTTGTGTTACAGTCCAGAGTTTATTGCACTGGGGTCTGTCATCAGGGATTTTTTGAACCCAGATTTTTATCTTATAGGTCAATTCGATGAAAAATCGGGCGATCTACTGGAGATGGTGAATAGAAAGGTTTGCCTAAAGGAGCCGGTGGTTCGCCGCATGACGATAGAGAACGCTGAGATCGCCAAAATTGCGCTTAATAGTTTTGTAACAATGAAAGTTTCTTTTGCGAATATCCTTGCAGATATTTGTGAGAGAATTCCTGGAGGGGATGTAGATGTTGTTAGCGATGCCCTAGGGTCAGATTCACGAATCGGACGAAAGTATTTGACGGGGGGCATGGGGTTTGCGGGGCCTTGTTTTCCTAGAGATAATGTTGCGTTAAGTTTCCTCTGCAAAGAGATCGGAGCAGATGGCAGTTTGCTTTTGACTAACGATACCTACAATCGTGAACTTGCTAAGGCATTTTTTGGAAAACTTTCTTCATTGGTGCGGGGTGGAGAAACTGTGGCAGTTTTGGGGCTGGCCTACAAACCTGAATCCCATGTTATTGAAGAATCTCAGGGGATTTTCTTGGCGCGAGCGTTTGCCGATTCTGGTATAAGGGTAGTGGGATATGATCCGTTGGCAACGCAAGGAGCAAAGCAAGCATTGCAGGATCAAGTCATAGTTTCTGAATATCTTGCGGAAGCTTTGCAAGACGCAAATGTTGTTTTGATTACTACGCCTGATAGTGTATTTAAAAATTTAACAGTCAAAGATATTCTTGGAAAAAAAGAAAAAGTTACAGTTGTTGATTTCTGGCGGTGTCTTTCAGAAGAGGTGAGGGTGCATCCGTCTATCAATTATATCGGTATGGGAAGATATAGGGAGGAATTGAGTGCGCAAGCCCGACTCCACGAATTGTGGGCGTAATCTTGTGTAGCTAAGGGTTCGCCACAAAATAACTATCGGATTTGGTTTAATTTTGTCCTATAGCGGCGTTGTTCGTTCGTTACGGCCCAAGTGGGTGCTCCTTGCATGCGCCTTGCTATAGTCGAAAATTCCTGCGCCATTCCTGCGCCATTTATTTTTTCGCAACGCCTAAATGAGCGAGTGCTATAGTGCCTGTTACTTCTTTGTATTTTCTGGCAAGTTGTCAAGCCCCAAATTGGATGAAAATACGCATTTTTCCTTTGTGATTTTTTTTATGAAAAAGCCGCCGGGAATTATGTCAAGTTTTCCTCTGAAAACCAGTTTTTGAAATTGTCGTTTGGCTTTAAACACAATTTTTTGAATCAGGCCTAGGAAGCCATTGGCTTTGCCATGCTCTGCTTGAATCTGTGCGTATTCTCTTTTTGTGTTATTTTGAATTCTAGAATCTGCGCTTTGACCGAACTGATGAAAACGATAGTTAATGATAATTCGATTGATATGACCGATTTTTGCTTTTGCTGCGCCGCATCGGACAATGAGATCAATATCTGCGCAGTTCTTGAACAACTTGTATCGAAATCCGCCCAATTCATTATACATTTTATTTGATAAGAAGAAAGTTGGATGTATTATGTATCCTATGTCATACCGTAAAACATCATAATCGTAGCAAGCTTCTTCCCGCTTGAATAGTTCGGTGCCATTTTGATCGATGTATCTAACATCGCCAAATAAGCCATCCCAGTTAGGATTTTCTAATAATGCATCGGAAATCGCTTTTAAGCTTCCGTTGGTAAAGCAATCATCGCCGTTCAAAATGCTAAAATATTTTCCTTGGGACGCAATTACACCTTTGTGCATGGCGTGATAATGACCTTCGTCTTTTTCGGAAATCCACGAAAGGTGTTTGTATTTTTTTAAGATTTCCAGAGTTTTGTCGGTACTTCCTCCATCGTAAACTATATGTTCGATCAATGGTGACATTTGAGATGCCACGCTTTCAAGGGTTTCTTGGAGGGTGTTCTCACAGTTGTATGTGGGGGTAATGATGGAGATGAGTGGTGTAGTCATTGTTTGGGTGCTTTGTGTTTGGCTAGGATGTGGTGATAGGTTTAATTTGGGGCGAAGGTGCTGTTGTGGAGTTCACGAACCGAAGTGTTAGTCGCGATT
>DYNG01000127.1 GCA_020721165.1 Desulfocapsa sulfexigens | reverse complement strand
GTTCGCGGCACACCACTACTGGTGCAAATCCTCATCTTCTTTTATGTCGTTGCCGATGCCTTCGGGGTCAGCAATCGCTACACGGTCGGCATCCTGACCCTGTCCCTCTTTGCCGGAGCCTATCTCAGTGAAATCATTCGTGCCGGCATCGAAAGTATTGGTGAATCACAACGAGAATCGGCACGGGCTATCGGCCTGACCACTTTCCAGATCTACCGCTTTGTCATCCTGCCACAGACGGCGCGGCGGATCATGCCACCCCTGGCCGGTCAGTTTGCATCACTGGTTAAAGATTCTTCACTGCTTTCCATTATTGCCGTCAACGAATTCACCCTCAACGCCCAGGAGGTAAACGCCTTTACCTACAGCACCCTGGAGAGCTACCTGCCACTGGCGACTGGCTACTTGCTGTTGACGATGCCCATCTCGCTACTCAGCCGTCACCTGGAAAAGCGGTACCGCTATGCGACTTAGCCTCTCCAATGTCTGCAAATCATATGGCCAGAACCAGGTCTTAAACTCTCTTTCCATCGAAACTCCCGAGTTTCATTCTCTGGCGGTGATCGGCCCCTCAGGTGGGGGAAAAACAACGATGTTACGCATAATAGCCGGCCTGGAGAGGCCAGATTGCGGGGAGGTACGAATCAATGGGGAATTACTGGTGTTTGATGATATCAGTCTTTTACACCATCGGCGCAGTGTCGGCACAGTCTTTCAGGCCTACAACCTCTTTCCACACCTGACGGCCCTGGAAAACATCCTGTTGCCGTTGAAGCATGCCCACGGATACAGCCAGGTATCAGCGACGCAAACTGCCAGGACAGTTCTGGAACGCTTTCAGTTAGGCGCCCATGCTGACAAAAAACCAGCCCAGCTTTCGGGGGGTCAATTACAGCGGGTCGCCATTGCCCGGGCCATCGCCACTAAACCGCGCTTCCTCCTTTTTGACGAACCAACCTCGGCCCTGGATCCGGAAATGACATCTGAAGTTCTGGATATTATTACTGAACTGCGAGAGGAAGGACGAGACCTGGTGCTGATTACCCACCATATGAGCTTTGCCCGTACCGCTGCCGATTATTGCCTGTTTATGGCCAATGGCAGGATTATTGAAGACGGCCCGATTGAGCCGATGTTCACCCAGCCGAACAGTCCCGAACTGCAACGATTTCTGGGGCGGGTAATGCGTTATCAGTAAGAAACAAGAAAGGGGGGAATTTCCCCTTCCTGATTCCAATTCGCATTCAATTTGTCACCGAAGAGGCAAGCGAATGGCGACGAAGCAGTACAAGGGAGTACGGTGAGGAGCCATGCAGTGTAGCCGACGAAGGTGAGGGCTTGAATGCGAATTGGAATGACAACCTGCCGCCCCGCTTCCCCTTGACAGAAGGAGAAAAACGACACATTTTTCCCTCATAATGAGAGAAGAAGTCCTGATTCGATTTATTCCAGGAGGGCCACCCGAATGAATACCTATATCGTCACCTGTCCGTCTTGCCCTGGCAAGAATCGTATTCCCGCCGACCGTCAGCATCTGCAATCACGATGCGGGAAATGCGGCGCCACCCTGGATCTGCGAGGGAGCGCCCAGCCCATTGAACTCACCGATCATGAATTCCAGCCCTTTATCGCCCGGGCCCCGCTGCCGGTTATGGTGGATTTCTACTCCCCGACCTGCGGCCCCTGCAAGGCCCTGGCCCCTCTGATTCATCGCCTGAGCCGCGAATATCTGGGGCGAGTGCAGATTGCCACCATAAACACTGCGCACTCCCCCGCCATCGCCGGCCAGTATCAGATCCGGGGCGTCCCCACCCTGCTCTTTTTCGAGCACGGCCGCCTGGTTGATCAGGTGGTGGGCGCCCCGCCGGAATCTCAACTGCGGCAGAAACTGGAGCATTGCATAGGCCGCCGGGGCTGATTGCTGACCCGAATCTTCCCGCCAGAAAACCGCGAGAAATCTACCCTTCCACCTTGTCCAGGGGCTTCCACACCGGCCCGTTGACGGTATCAATGACCTGGATGCCCTGGCGCAGCAGCTCGTCCCGCACCTCGTCCGCCGCCTTCCAGTCCTTATTGGCCCGGGCCTGTTCCCGACGAGCCAGCAGATTATTGGCCGCCGGGGCCAGAGGACAGCCTTTCAGCCGGAAAATCTGGAGAATCTGGTTGATCTTATGGAGCGCATCCAGGATATCCTGTTTCTGTTCCTGATCCAGATGATTCACATGGAGGATGGGGGCGACAATCTTGATAAACTTATAGACTGCCCCCATGGCCTTGGAAACATTGAGATCATCATCCATCGCCGCAAAAAACTCTTCGCTCATGGCAGTCACAAAGACGGCAATTTCAGGATGAGGCTTGCCGGGCGGCAGGCACAGAAGTTTACAGGTAAACTCATCAAGGCGGCGCATGGCTGTGCGCACCGCCGCCATCCTTTTATAGCAGAAATTCAGCGGCTTGCGATAGTGCACCGACAACAGCATAAAGCGCACCTCACGAGGGGTAAAACCACGAAGAACCAGGTCGTCAAGGGTCACGATATTGCCGATATCCGTGCTCATCATCTTGCCATCCACCAGCAGCAGTTCCGAATGCAGCCAGTAGCGCGCCAGCGGTTTTCCGGTCAGGGCCTCGGCAATGGCGATTTCATTGTCATGGTGCGGGAAAATCAGATTGCGGCTGCTGGTGTGAATGTCCAGGGTTTCTCCCAAATAGCGGGTGGACATGGCGGAACACTCGATATGCCAGCCCGGTCGCACATTTCCCCAATCTGTTTCATAAAAAATCCCCTTTTTCAGCTCGGCCAGGGTTGATCGTTTGAGCAGCGTGAAATCACGGGGGTTATCTTTTTCATAATTATCGAGATCCACCGTGTGACCCAACTGGATCTTCCCCAGATCAACACCGGAGAGACGGCCATAGCGACTGAACTTGGAAATATCAAAGTAGATACTGCCATGTTTTTCATAGGCAAACCCCTTGTGCATCAGCTTATGGCTGATCTCAATCATATCCGCGACATGCTCGGAGGCCTTGGGATAGCCCGTCGCCCGCTTGACCCCCAGATCATCAATGGCGGCCATGAATCCCTCAATATATTTGCCGGTGAACTCAGCCAGCGAAACCCCGGCCTTGCCCGCGCCGGCAATGGTGTTATCGTCAAGATCGGTGAAATTCATGTATGATTCAACGACCAGACCCTTGCTCTCCAGATAGCGGGTAATCAGGTCGGTCACAATAAAACGGCGGCAGATGGAAAGATTGGGGGCCTCGTAGGCCGTGGGGCCGCAGGTGTAGAATGATACCTTGCCTTCAACCTGGGGGGTGAAGACCTCCTTTTTCTTGGACAAGGTATTGAAAAAACGGAGCTGCGATTTTTTCACCTCGGGCTGGGCGCTTTTGCGGGTGAACAGGGGGGTGCTCAGGTATCGTTCGCCACTGTCGGGCAGCAGGGTGACGATGAAACCCCGCTCCAACTCCCGGGCAAGGCTGATGGCGGCAAAGGCCGCCGCCCCGCTGCTCATGCCCACCAGCAGTCCCTCCTGGCGGGCCAGTTGCCGGGCCATGCTGAAGGCGTCTTCGTCGTGCACATTGACAATCGCGCTGGGTTTTGATTTGTCAAAGATCCCCGGACGATACGACTCCTTCATGTTCTTCAGGCCCTGAATCTTGTGGCCCAGATAGGGCTCCACGGCAATGATCCTGACCTGGGGCTGATGCTCAGCAAACCAGGCGCACAGCCCCATGACCGTCCCGGAAGTGCCAAGGGTGGCGACGATATGGGTGACCTGGCCATCGGTCTGCTCCCAGATCTCGGGGGCCGTGGTGGCGACATGGGCCTGCCAGTTGGCATCGTTGTTGAACTGATCGGTCAGAAAATAGCGTTCCGGGTGTTCGCGGGCCAGGGCATAGGTTTTTTCAATGGCCCCATCGGTGCTGCGATGGGCCGGAGTCAACAGAATTTCGGCACCGTAGGCCTGCATGATCTTTCGTCGTTCCAGCGAGGCCGCCTCGGACATGACCAACTGACAGCGATATCCCTTGGCGGCGCAGACCATAGCCAGACCAATACCGGTATTGCCGCTGGTGGCCTCCAGGACGATTTTATCATGGGTGAGCTCGCCGCTTTTTTCACCGGCCTCAATCATGGCTTTGGCAATCCGTTCTTTCACCGATCCGCCCGGATTGGACGATTCCAGTTTGCCATAGAGCGCCACCTGGGCATTGGGACACAGCCGGTTGATACGGATCAGCGGGGTATTGCCAACGGCGGCGACAACAGAGCTATACAGCATGGACGAGGGCTCCTGGAAAAGGAATGAACCGGAGAGAAGATAAGCGACAAGGAAACAATGGCACCTAAATCCTGCAATCTCGTGGCATTCGGCTGTCAATACAGGTACGAAGGCTGCGTTGGCTTCACCATTTTCATGCGCCCCGCAGGAAGTACCCTTG
>DYNG01000126.1 GCA_020721165.1 Desulfocapsa sulfexigens | reverse complement strand
CGCTTCCTCTGTTGACATACCCGCAGATGGTTGTAGAGCGGTGTGCGAGGCGCCGGGAGGAAGCGCTAAAGGTTGTCTGGCTCCGGTAAAATTGGTGGCCGGCAGCCGCCTTCGCCCCGTGTTGGCAAGCTCAGTCAGATATCGTTGCTGCCAGGAAAAAAAATCATAACTGTAGATTTTGATCAGCGCCATGAGCTGATTTTTTTGAACCAGACTACCGACAGTGCTCTCCGGGATATATGACATCCAGCCATCCGTGGCCGACAGCAACGGATAGATCCGGTTTTCATCTGCGGCGACACGCCCCAAAGTCCGGATTCCGTGAGTCTCCGACGCCCTCTCTGCGACCCCAACCCGCACACCGATAATCTGCTGTTTTTGCGGGGTAATTTTGACAGTACCCGGTGGCATCATTCCCCCGGCAGCCGCGACTTCTCCATCACCGTAAACGGGCTCCATGGGCATGCCGCACGGTGCAATCCCTGGCTTATCAGACACATTCGCCGGATTCATGGGATCAACATAGTGAAGAATCGTTCGTTCTCCCCCGGAATTACTATTTTCACCTGTCCAGCGCTGGTTGTACCAGGTGCCTCCCCGGAAAGAAGCCAACAGAAGAACAAGAAATAACAAGATAAAAAGAGCTTTTTTCATGGTAGCGACAAACCTGTTATCCGTCGAAAGCGACGATATCAAAACCCTAAGCCCTCGTAATAAAAAACCAGAACTCAAAAATCCTCATCGTTCCCCACCTCCAAAAAACAGGCGAGACTTGAGATACTGACATGCCGTCACCGCGATAGAGGCCCTGCGTTTATTATTTGAAGGGAGAGTAATCTTTAAGGCGTTAAAAGTAAATTAAAAGAAATTCGCGAATTCTTTCTAAGAAATGAAGGGCCTGTTCAATATCAACAGGATGCAAGGCCAATGGTCGTGCTCCTGAACTGTCCGGGTTAGTGCTCTTTTGTGTTTACCCTTTTCGTGCTTTTCGTGTCTTTCGTGGACAATCTTTTCTTGCAAGTGACGGCTCTAAGCCGCTGTAAAAAGGTAACGAGGCCGACGAGTAGACTGGAGCGGCATAAGGAGCCGTAACGAAATCAAGATAAATGGCCAAGTTATTTCGTAACGGCTCCTAATGCAGAGCGGCGGAAAAGAGCCTTTGGGTGTACGGGTGTTGCGGGGCGGAAAAGATCTGGCTGGCCGGGCCTGCCTCGACGATGCGACCCTGCTGCATGACAATGATCTGATCCGCCAGAGCCCGCACCACCCGCAGGTCGTGGGAGATGAAGAGATAGGACATACCGTGCCGCCGCTGGAGTTCCAGCAGCAGATCAATAATCTGTTTCTGAATGGTCATGTCGAGGGCTGAGGTTGGTTCATCGAGGATCAACAGCCGGGGTTTCAGCACGATGGCGCGGGCAATGGCGATGCGTTGGCGTTGGCCGCCGGAAAATTCGTGCGGATAGCGGCTGGCCATATCGGGAGTCAGTCCCACTTCGATCAGGGTTTCGGCCACAATTTCCCGTCGTTGCCGGGCAGCGCCGCCCAAGCCATGCACCCGCATCCCTTCTTCAACAATCTGCTCCACCGTCATTCGTGGTGAAAGCGAGGAGTAGGGGTCCTGAAAGACCACCTGTATCTCCCGGCGCAGAGGCCGCAGTTGCCGGTTACTGAGCGCTTGCAGATCCTGGTTGTCAAAGTGGATCTGGCCCCGACTCTTGGTCAGTCTGAGAATCGCCATCCCCAGGGTTGTTTTTCCCGATCCCGACTCCCCCACAATCCCGCAAGTGCTGCCCCGGTTGATGCGGAGGCTGACCTCATCCACCGCCTTGATGATCTTGATTTTTCTCCTGAAAAAACCGCTCCAGCCCTCGTTGATCTGGAAATGACAGGAAAGTTCTGCAACGGTCAGCAAAGGAGGCTGGCCGGGTTCGGGAGCAACCGTGGGCCTGCTCTGGGGCAGCGATTGCAGAAGATGGATGGTGTAAGGGTGTTGGGGACTGTTCAGCACGGAAACGGTTGGCCCCTGTTCAACGATTCTGCCACCCTGCATGATGTGAACCTGATCGGCGATCTTTCTGACCATGACCAGATCATGGGTGATGAGCAGCACGGACATATTGAATTCTGCCTGCAAATCCTGGATCAGGGCCAGAATCTGGGCCTGCACCGTGACATCAAGGGCGGTGGTGGGTTCGTCGGCAATGAGCAGGGCCGGTCGGCAGGCCAGAGCCATGGCAATCATGACCCGCTGCCGCTGGCCGCCGGAAAGCTGATGGGGATAGGAATGGAGGCGGGCGGCGGGATCGTCTATGCCGGTTCGTTCCAACAGGCGGATGGCCTCCCTTTCCGCCTCTTTTTTGGGCAGGGCCCGATGCAGCAGCAAAGGCTCGATAAGCTGATTGCCAACGGTATAGACCGGATTGAGCGAGGTCATGGGCTCCTGGAAAATCATGGCCATGCGGTTGCCGCGCAGACCGCGCATCTGGCGCGCGGTCAGGCTCATAATGTCCTGATCTTCAAAAAGAATCTGTCCGCTGCTGGTTGTCTGTCCCTCTTCCAGCAGGCGCAGGATGGACAAGGCGGTCACCGTTTTTCCCGAACCCGATTCCCCCACCAGGGCGACGGTCTGCCCCTGTTCAATGGTCAGACAGACATCGTGAAGCGCCGGTTTTGTTTCCGGTTGGCGCGAATCTGAGTCATGGATAAAACTCACATTGAGTTTGTCAATTTCAAGAAGCATGGCGAAAGAGAGCTGAGGAGAGGATTACTGTTTCGGCGGGTGTCAGCGGCCGTCGTCGTTATGGATTGTTCGGTTCTCCGGATGTCTGCTGACAATGATGGAAAAACCCTCGAATTGGCAGTTATTTATTTTTTTGGGTTGGGGCCGCACACCTGGGCCAGAACTTGTTGTAATTCATCAAACGAGAAGGGCTTGGGCAGGATGCCGCTGAAACCAAAGGCCCGGTGATTGGCCATGATGGGGTCGTTGGCATAGCCGCTGACGGCAATCACCCGGATGGAGGGATCAATGGCGAGCATGGCGGCTATGGTCTCTTTGCCGCCCATGCCATCGGGGATAACCAGATCCATGAGCACGCAATCGAAAGGGCTGTTGGCTTCCCTGGCTCTGACAAAGGCGGTGATTGCCTCATGGCCGTTTGTGCTTTCTTCCACCTGACAATGAAGAGCGGTCAGCATAGCAGTGATAATATCGCGGACGGTTCTGTCATCATCCATAATAAGAATCTTGAGTTCTTTTTGACTGGTTATGGTCGGTTTTTTTTTATCCTGGTTGTCATGCGGGTTCGGTTTCCGGGCGCTGGCTGGCAGAAAGATGGTGATCGTCGTTCCCTGTCCCTCTTCTGATGCGGCCTGGATGGCGCCGCCATGCTTGCTGATGATGGAATAGGAGATGGCCAGGCCCAGTCCGGTTCCATCTTTCTTGCTCGAAAAATAGGGATCAAAAACCTGCGAGAGATGTTCGGGGGGGATGCCGCAGCCTTGATCGTGGAAGACGATCTTGACGAAACAGCCAGCCGGCAGAGAGGAAATTTCCCCTTTCTTGAGACGCTGGTTGATGGCGCTGATGGATATGGTTCCACCGTCGGGCATGGCCTGGCTCGCGTTAATGACCAGATTCTGGGCCACCTGAATCAACTGGCCTTCATCGCCTTCAACCTGCCAGAGATCATTGGTAAAGGCGTAGGAACAGTGACTTTTTGACCCTTTGAGGATAAAGCTGGTTGCCTCCACCAGCAGCTCGGCGATGGAGAGAGCCTTTTTGACCGGCGCTCCGCCCCTGGCAAAGGTGAGCAGTTGTTTTGTCAGGCCTTTGCCCCGGATCGCTGCCTTTTCTGTTTTATCCAGATAATCTGCCAGCAGGCTGCCGGGTTCGGCGTAGATTCGGGCCAGAGAGAGGTTGCCCAGGACGGCTGTCAGCAGGTTGTTGAAATCATGGGCGATTCCGCCAGCCAGATAGCCCAGTGATTCGAGTCGCTGGGCCTTGGTCAACTCTTCCTGCAAACGGGTTCTTTCAGTGATATCGTTAAAAATACACTGGGTGAACAGGGGTTTTCCCTGCTCATAGGTGCAGATGGCCGTGCCCTCAATGAGGATCTTGCGGCCATCTTTGGCGGAAAACGAGGTGGCGATATGGTGCAGTTGCGGATCGCTGAGCACTTGTTGGAAAACGGTTTGGCAATGCTCTTGGCAATCGGTACAGATAACATCAAAAATGGACAGGTTGGCCACCTCCTCCTGGCTGTAGCCAAAGGTATCGCGCCAGGCCTGGTTGACATAGAGGATTTGCCCGTCCGGATTAACCATCTGGATGAGGTTGGAGGCGTTCTCGAACAGGGTTTTATATTTGTGTTCACTGGCAATCAGGGCCTGCTCTTTGTCGGTCTGGGCGGTGATATCCCGAAAAATGCCGGTGACGAAAACGGGTTTGCCGTTTTCGGAATGGACA
>DYNG01000125.1 GCA_020721165.1 Desulfocapsa sulfexigens | reverse complement strand
TGTGCCCGTCTTGACTGTCTCGGTGCTCAAGCGATTGCAGGATTTAGGTATCAAGAAATGGTGGCAGCGCCAGGACTTCCATAAAGCTGCCGACTTGGTATTCCGCAGGCAGAGCGGGGTTTTTGAAAGCGATGAGCCGCATGCCGCAGTTGGCGGTATGTTCTCGATCAATAATGGAGTCGCCGATATAGATCGCCTCTGCCACCTGACACTGGCAGTAGGCGAGGATTTCCAGCAAGGCATCCGGCGCCGGTTTGGGGCGGCGGGCATTCTCAGCGGTCATCACCTTGTCAAAGTAACTCTCCAGTTGAAAGAGCCGCAGAATGGGCAGCATGGTGTTGGTGCGGTTGGTGGAGATGGCCAGCTTATAGCGGGGCCTGGTGATGTCCAGGAAGGTTTTCAGGTCGGCCTCCATGCGCATGTGATGGAGAAATGGCGTATAATCGAGGGAAAGACGGTAGTCGTTGACGGCGGCTGGCTGGATGTCGGGATGGTGGCGAAAAATGTGGCGAATGGAATCGAACACATTGTGGATATGGACAAACTCCAGTTCGTCCGCACTCATGACCGGCTTGTGAAAATGGCTCAGAAGCTGGTTATAATATTCCTGATTGGCAAATTTGGAGTCGAACATAACCCCATCACAATCAAGGATGATGACTTTAAGCATGATCGCCGAAGATCTGTTTTGCCAGCCACTGAATCCCGTAGCGGAGCAGTTCTTCGTCATTGGCCAGTTGTTGTGTTGTCGCGGTATCAGTCAGGGGCAGCCGTTGGGGCAGTTCACCGGCGAACAGGAGGCGCCTGAATGTGTCAAGGTTATAGAGGGCGAGGATAAACTGATCAATCTGCGCCTCGGACAATTTTTTGCCAGCCCGAATCTGGTCATGCTGGAGGATGGCTGCCACCGCATCATTAAAATGATTGTAACGATCCAGGCCCTGTTCGGCGCTGTAGCGGCTGATATTCTGGCTCTGTAGTTCGGCAAATCCCTGGCAGTGCTGTTCTTTGAGGAGAACGAAAAATTCATCCATATCCGCTGCGCCTTCCGTATTGTCAGGGGCTTTACGGATAGCGGCCCGGCCCAACGGGTAGGCGCGACAGGCCCCGGGACGGTCGGCATAGACGGTGCATCCCTGTTTGGAGACGAAGACACAGCTTTCCCGTCCGTCATCCACCATGCTGAGATAGAGGCGGGGGAAGGCCTCCTGGCCATCGTGTTCAATAATGACGAAACGATCCAGAAACTCCTCCGATGACAGGCCGCAGGATCTTTTCAGGCGCAGGACATCATAAGGGGTCAGGGGCAACTCCAGTTGCCGGCAGCAGTCGGTAAAGCAGGCGATGGCCGGATGGCAGGAGAAGCAGAAGGACTCCCCTTCTGCAAGACGGGTGACATTTTGGGGCAGCACGGGCTGGTTCGGCTGGCTCATGACGACTGTTCCTTTTTTTCGGGCCAGAGCAGGAGTACCGGGCTGGCCACGAAGGCCGAGGAGAAGGTGCCAATGATAACGCCCCAGAGCAGAACAAAGGAAAAGTCGTGAATCACTGATCCGCCGAGGAAGAACAGGGCCAGAAGGGTCATGCAGACCGTGAGGCCGGTGGCAATGGTTCGGCCCACCACCTGATTGATACTGTCGTTGATCTGGGTGATGAGGGTATGCGATTTGTCTTTGGCCATGTTTTCCCGGATCCGGTCAAAGATAATAACCGTGTCATTGAGTGAATAGCCGCCCAGGGTCAGCAGGGCCGTGACAATCATCAGGGTCATCTCCATATCCAGAAGCCAGCAGAGGCCCAGAATAATAAAGATATCATGAAGGGTGGCGATGGCGGCGGCGATGCCGAAACGGATATCAAAACGGAAGGCCAGATAGATAACAACCCCGATCAGAGAGAGCAGGATGGCCATGCCGGCCTTATTGCGCAGGACCGAGCTGACGGAGGAACCAATCTCCGAGCGGCTTTCCAGTGAAAAATTTTTGTCAGCCAGTTCGGCGGTTAAAATCGAGTGAATCTGTTCACTGAGATTGCCAACCACCGCCTCGGATTTCTTGACCTTGACAATCAGGCTGTTTTGGTTTTCGACCTCCTGTAGATCAAGCCCTTCCAGTTCGTGTTTGTCAAAGGCCTGTCGCACCTCATCCATGGTAAAGGCGGCGCCCGCCTTGAATTGAAGCAGGGTGCCGCCGGAAAAATCAACCCCCATGTTGGCCTTGCCCCGCGCAAACTGAATGGAAGCCACAACCCCAATCCCCACCAGGATGAGGGAGATGGTATAGGTGATATAGCGGAGCTTCATGTAATCGAGATTGGGTCTCTTGATAATCTGCCGGAACTGGATCTTCTTCAGTTTGTTATAGGCCAGCAGGATGTCAAAGACAAAGTGGGAACAAAAGAGGGTGGTAAAGAGGTTAAAGACGATGCCGAGGGTCAGGGTGATGGCAAAGCCCTTGATGGGGCCGGTGCCAAAGAGAAAGAGGGCCAGCGAGGTAATGAGGGTGGTCATGTGGGAGTCAACAACCGTGGACAGGGCCTCGCTGAAACCTGAACTGACGCTGGAGCGGATTGATTTTCCCCGTTCATACTCCTCGCGCATCCGCTCAAAAATGAGGATGTTGGAATCCACGGCCATACCGATGGAGAGAATGATACCGGCAATGCCCGGCAGGGTGAGCGTGGCATTGAGGGTCGCCAGGCCGGCGAAGAGGAAGAGGATGTTGAGGACCATGGCCCCGTTGGCAATCACCCCCGCCAGCCGGTAATAGAACGACATAAACACGATAACCATCAGGGAGCCGACAATACCGGCGGTCATGCCCTGCTTGATGGAATCCTGACCCAGGCTGGCGCCGACGGTTAGATTTTGAATAATATCAACGGGGGCCGGCAGGGCGCCCACCCGCAGAATAATGGCCAGATCAGCGGCCTCCTCATGGCTGAATCGGCCAGAAATCTGAGCGGAGCCGCCCATGATCTTTTCGTTGATGGAGGGCGCGGAGCGCACCACATTATCCAGGACAATGGCCAGACGGCGATGGACATTCTTTTCGGTGATGCTCGCAAAGACTTTGCCGCCTCGGGCGGTTAGATCAATACTGACAAAGGGTTCATTCATCTGGCCGCCGATGCGAACCTGGGCGTTTTTAATCATGTCGCCGGTCATCAGGGTCTGATTTTCGAGCAGCAGCGGACGGATGATCTCCTGGCCGGTCTGCTTATCCTTGTCCTTTTCAAAATAGATTTGGGTATCGGCGGGAAGGCGGTTCTGCAAGGCCCGGTTCAGTTTTTTGCGGTCTTCACCATCGGCCCACTGACCGCTGCTTTTCGCCTGGTCAATCAGCTCCTGGATATTGAGGCCTGGGGTTTCGGCCACTATCTTGAATTCAAGCTGGGCGGTATCGCCCAGTAATTTCATGGCCCGTTTTGGATCCCGGACTCCGGGAAGCTGCACGACAATCTCGTCGGCGCCCTGACGGATAATAACGGGTTCCGCAACGCCAAACTGGTCAATACGATTTCTGATGATCTCCAGGGATTGATCAACGGCATGGGTGCGGATAAAACTGATTTCGGTATCCTTGAGCTTGATGGTGATACGGGGAAAAGAGCCTTCTTTGGCCTCCACGGCGGCGTCAATGTTGGGGAAGTCGTCCTTGATAACCGTCTTGACGGTTTCAACGGCGCCGGTATTGGGCAGGGTGAGAAGGATGCTGCCGGGGGCGCTGTCACCCCGAACGGCGCTGATGGCCTTTTCTTTCAGGGCGTCTTTCAGGTCGGTTGCGGCCAGTTCCAAGGAATCTTCTTCGGCCTTTTTCAGGTCAACCTTGAGCACCAGGTGCATGCCCCCCTGCAAATCAAGCCCCAGGCGCAACCCTTCGGGGGCCATGTATTTCTTCCACCAGTCTGGTGTCGCTGAATAAAAAGAGGGAACAATGGTGATAATGGAAAGAATGATCAGAAAGAAGAGGGTGGCGACTTTCAGTTTAAGTGTCGTATTCATTGAAATCCTGCAAAGGTGACGAGGGTTGCTGATCAGTGGGCGCTGATAAAAAATATGAATGATGGGTGAAAATGTCCCATCAGGAGTGGAGTGATTATACAGGAATAACTGAATCTTGCAAGCAGCGTCTGGCAGATATGACGAAGGAGAGATCGGATTTTCCCGCTACTTCATTGAGGGACTGGCGCGATGAGGGATAAATGCTATACTGATCTGGCAATGGCCTCATTATGGCGTGTTCATCGTGTCCGCATTACGGCTGCCATCTGTATTTTTGACCACGGTCTCTCTCTTGCGGTTAATGGCCATGGCCAGACAGGCTGCCCCAAAACCATTGTCAATATTGACCACACCAATGCCAGGGGCGCAACTGTTGAGCATCCCCAACAGGGCGGCCAGGCCGTCAAAACTGGCGCCATACCCCACCGAGGTGGGTACGGCAATCACCGGGGCGCTGGTCAGCCCGCCGACCACGCTGGG
>DYNG01000124.1 GCA_020721165.1 Desulfocapsa sulfexigens | reverse complement strand
GCGAGGCTGTGGCGAAAGTTTTAGGGAATGGAGATGCCCTTTCCGAGACATGATTTTGCAAAGCTCCAACCGGACGCAGTCGGAAAAAGTGGCTAAAAAACACAACTCCGAAAAAGGATGCTTGATTTCCTTCTCTCTTTTATAGATGACTGTCTTGGCTTTCCCTGCGAAAACACCAGGTAAGATTATGCCTTTTCGAATTGAAATACCTCAAGTAAGTGATTTGCAAGATGTTGTGAATCTTCATAACGCCCTTGTGCTTACGAGAAGCAAGACCCCATCCATGCGTGGATTTTTTCTGATGGATACGAGTGTGGAGGCTTTAGCAAGCAGACTTGGGCGCAACGACTGCCTGTTTTTGGTTGCAAAATCCCAGGATCTATTGGCCGCCTATCTGATTGCTTCGAAGTCAGCGGAGCATTTGGATCGCTTGTCTTGGCTAGTCCCAGCGGCGAGGCAATTACTTGATGAGAGGTCGCATTGGCATGTGGATCAAATAGCCACAGCAGAGCCTTTTATAAGGAAGAATTATGCGAGTGCTCTTTACAGCGAGTTAGCAAAACATAACCAAAACGGCCCCATTTCCGCTTATGTGGCCACAGCCCCATTCAATAATGAAGTCTCTCTTAAATTTCATTTAAGGCTAGGGTTTCAAAAAGTAGCGGTTTTTGAATCTTCATCTTTTCTCGGAATTCCTCATTACAAAAGCGTTCTTCTTTTAAAAAACCAAGCCCACAATCATGAAACCTGAAAATACCACTTTTGAGCTAGCCAATCAAAATCTTGCCCATGCCTGTCAAAACTGTCAGTCCAGTTGCTGCAAAAAGGGGTTGCTTTTTATGCTTCCAGAAGAAGTGGGGCAGGTTAAGAGATGGATTGTAGCTAACAAACCAGAAGTAATGGAACGATTTGTATCCTTGCTTCAAAATCACGGAGATTTTTGGCTGTTTGACCAAGAAGAAGCGTGTATGTTTTTGGATGCCAAAGATCTGTGTCAACTTCACATGAGTGGAGCGAAGCCCAAAGAATGTTATATTTGGCCTTTGCACATCTACCTGAGCAATCTTGGTCAACCAGAAATTAAAGTATCCACTACCTGCTGTGATGGTTACAAATTCATTTCTCAAGACCATCCTAGCATGGAGGCAACCAGAAACTTTGCTCGCGACATCGGCTATTCCCGATTAGCGAGGTTTCGCTCTATCTATGCTGGCAGCTACGGAAGCAAATTGATCGAATTTTTAGACCTCAAAGAAAATACAAACACGCTCAAACTCTCTGAGCTTCCATGCTATCGAACAGCCGGGGAACGCTTTTTCCCAGAAGAAGATTGGGATAGCGGTTTGAAGCGCGTGGAGAGAATGTTATGCCGATATCCGGATGGTATTATCGTTTTTAAAGAAGAAAATGAGATTCTTGGTTACGCTACTTTGTGGCCAATTACAAATGAAGCAGCAAGAAGTTTGGAGACAGGCGAACTGCTTGATTGTCACATCGATGAGAAAGTTATTCCCGAAGATCCAAAACTGATTAGTGGGAACTGGATAATTACTGCGATCGGTGTCATACCAGAGCAAAAAGAAAAACGGAGAGAAATAATCCTTAGTTTGTTAAATGCGATTCGTAGTAGGCTTGCGCCCGATAAAAGGCATAGCGTATATGCTCATGCGGCTACGGAGTCTGGTGAGCGTTTTCTCAGACGCACAGGCTTCGAGTTCTCGTTTCCTTCAGCGGAAAAATTGTGCCGCTGGATGATTTCGTAAAATTTCTGTATTGCGATATGCCGTCTTTGCACTCGATTCAAAAGCACCAAGGTTCCAATTTGTTGCGCAACCTTACATGGCTTATAGGAGGAGTATCTTTTTGTTTATTTATAGCAATTTTATTTTGGCTGTTTTGGCTTATATCTAAATTTATTTTCGATCAGAATTATTTTTGTGATTTGCTCTGGCTGGATGGGATTTATAATACCAAGACAGAAGTTGCTGATGGTGGTGACAAGGCGGCAGTTGGTCAATTCTGGGGAGCAATTATTGGTGGGGTTCTTGCTGGCGGTCTAACCCTGCTGGCAGCAATCATTGCTCTTGGAGGAGCACTCATCCAGATGCAGCGTGAAGCGAATAAAGACTTTCTTGAATGGGTGGTAGAGTTCAACCATACCTTCCATGCAGACAAAGATTATGGAGAAGTGAGGCAATCCTTGGCTGAAAACCGCAGCTTGTTTTTTAAATGGATGATGGATGAATTACGAGAGAATGCCGATACTGTCGTCAATGAAAACTCCGCAGCTCAGGCGACTTTGGAGCTTTTGGAGGAACTTCATTTTGATCACATGGAAGTCCCGGAGGTTCTTGATAGCGATGAGTGTCTTTCTCCAGTGGTGAGGAAAAATAGTGGAAAAGATACTATTAATTGGAAATTCGTTCGAAAAGCTACTGATTATTTAAGATTTTATGAAATGGTGCTTTTGGTTGCTCAAAGGCTTCCTAATTTTAACAATCAGCAGGAAACTTTTATTGGGATGTTTGCTTGGCACATCAAATGGATCCTCTGTTCATGGGGAGGTGCTTCATTGACGGAACAAATAAACCGTAGATTGGCGATAGGTTATTATCTCGCCTTTAATCACTTTGAAAACCTCTGCAGCGTGAATCTTTGTTTCTTGTTCCAATATAGGGACAAACTCAAAAAAGACTGCTTTGCGAAGAAAAATTTTATTGAGGAATCGAAAAAGAAAGAAATAGAGCGATGTTTGGATATTATAAATGAACATACAAAATATATCTATGTAATTTTTGCCATCCAGAATGCGGCAAAACTTACCTCTGAAAAGCATCTTACAAAATACTGGATCAAAATACTTGGTCTTCGTGGTGAAATCCGATGAAACAAATGCCGGCTATTCCAACAATAGAAATAGATAGAACCTGTGTTTGGCATCCCTTTACCCCTTTCGACACTTGGCTCGATGAAAACTATCAGATTACTTCCATAGTCGAAGGAAAGGGATGCGTTTTAACCGATGAAAAGGGCAATGAATATCTTGATGCTAATTCTTCGATTTGGGTCAACTTACACGGGCATCGGAATGCGAAAATTACTAATGCAATAAAGAAACAACTCGACAAAATTGCCCATAGTTCCTTTCTCGGTTTAACCAATTCTGTCGCACCCATTCTAGCAAAAAAGCTTCTGGAATTTGCTAATCGCAAAAATTGTCAAAAGCCGGTAAGTAGAGTGGCTTTTTCGGATGATGGTTCCACTGCGATAGAGGCTGCAGTCAAAATCGTCTTTCAATATTTTCAACTCACTCGACGATCGAAGCGAACCCGGTTTGTTTGCCTGAAAAACGGTTACCATGGAGATACCGTAGGAGCCATGAGCGTTGGCGATAGCCCCCTGTTTCATTCTGCCTACAAACCTTTGCTTTTTGAGGCAAAGCCCGCCATGTCTCCGTATTGCTATAGGTGTCCTTACAATAAGGCGAATCCCAATCTCTCCGATGCGCGAATCTCCCGCAAATGCAATATGGAGTGTGTTGACGAGTTTCGTAAAGTGGTCGATTCTTGTGGTGATAGCTTTGCTGGCGCAGTTATTGAACCTATCATCCAAGGTTCTGCTGGTATGATCATGCAGCCAGAAGGTTACCTCGAAGCAATTACAAAAATCGTACACGAAAACGGCGGCAAGTTGATTCTCGACGAAGTGATGACCGGTTTTTTTAGAACTTCCTATCCATTGGCATTCCATAAGGAGTTTTGCGAGCCGGATGTCATTGCGCTTGCCAAGGGAATTACTGGAGGCTACTTGCCGTTGGCGGCTACTCTTGTAACCGATGAGCTTGTCCAGCCATTCCTTGGAGGAATTGAAAAAACTTTTTATCATGGGCATAGCTACAGTGGAAATCAGCTCGGTTGTGCCGCAGCATTGGCCAATTTAGAGATTTTGCAGGACGAGTTTTTCCAGAAGTTCTTGCGGGGAAAAATAGATGAACTTAAAAAGTTTTCGCTTATGTTTTGGAAACATCCCAATGTAGGTGATATTAGACAAGAGGGTTTGGTTTTGGCTGTCGAGATTGTCAAAAATAGAGACTTACGCACACCCTTTGAACCAGATTTGCGCATGGGCTGGAAAATCAGCGAGAGAGCAAAGCACTACGGAATTTTGACAAGACCCATTGGCAATGTTCTTTTGATTATGCCTCCCTTGAGCGTAAAGGTAACCCAAATTCAAAAAATGGTTAAAGCTCTTCTGGCCTCCATTTTTGATATTCTTCCTCAATAGCACCCAATGTGATCAGGCAAAGGGCAGAAAATTTAGGAGATGGATTTTCGCCTGACCGTACAGCGGGCGTTTTTGCAAAGAGATAACTGCGGAACTTGGCCTGAATCAGTGAGATAACTGCTGTGAATCTCTGCAATCAATTGGGCTGCAAAGGCTTGGAAAAAACACGCGAAAGACCGAAGGGTATTCCTTGGTTTTTTCCAAACCTTTTCGCTCCAATGCCTTA
>DYNG01000123.1 GCA_020721165.1 Desulfocapsa sulfexigens | reverse complement strand
TACTCTTGGCGATTTGCCTGAACCAAAAACTACCCACAGATTCTGCTGAGGAACCGGTTTTTTTACGAGATGATCAAAAACAAGACATTTTCTTATCAACATCTTGCACCATTATGTTTTCTCCTGTTATAGTCGTCAGGTGTAAGAAAGATCGGTTGCGGGAACTAACACAGAATAGATCCTGCAAAAACACCCCTCAGAATAGGTAACATCCTATTCATCACAAAGAATGGAGGAAAATCATGTTGAAAACCGTCACCAAGGCCTTAGCGGCACTGACCATTTCTGCGGCCATCCTGGCCACCCCTGTCTTTGCTGAACCGATTGCCATCAAGTTCAGCCATGTTGTCGCCGTTGACACCCCTAAAGGACAAGCTGCCGAATTTTTCAAGAAACGGGTTGAAGAACTGACTCAGGGCAAGGTCAAGGTTGAAGTTTATCCCAACAGTCAGCTTTACAAGGACAAAGAAGAGATGGAGGCGCTGCAGATGGGCGCTGTCCAGATGCTTGCTCCATCACTGGCCAAATTCGGGCCTCTGGGGGTCAAGGATTTTGAAGTCTTTGACCTGCCCTATATCTTCAACGGTTATGATGACCTGCACAAAGTCACCCAGGGGCCGATTGGCCAGCAGTTGCTCGCCAAACTCGAACCGAAGGGGGTCAAAGGACTGGCCTACTGGGACAACGGCTTCAAATCCCTTTCCGCCAACACCCCCATCAAGACTCCGGCTGACCTGAAGGGGAAAAAACTCCGAATTCAGTCTTCCAAAGTTCTGGAGGCGCAGATGCAGGCCCTGCTGGCCATTCCCCAGACCCTGGCCTTCTCAGAAGTATATCAGGCCCTGCAAACTGGCGTTGTTGACGGCACCGAAAATCCCGTTTCCAACTTCTACACCCAGAAAATGCAGGAAGTTCAAAAACACATGGCCCTCACCGATCATGGCTATCTGGGCTATGCGGTGATCGTGAACAAGAAATTCTGGGATGAACTGCCAGCCGATATCCGTAGCCAGCTTGACATCGCCATGAAAGAGGCCACCGATTATGCCAACCAGATCGCCAAAGAGAAGAATGACAAGGATCTTGAAGCCGTCAAAGCCTCCGGCAAGACGGAAGTGACAACCCTGACTCCGGCTGAAAAGGAGGCCTTCCGTGCCATTCTTGTTCCAGTGCACGACAAAATGGCGGATCGGATCGGCAAAGAGACCATTGATGCCGTTTATCAAGCCGTTGGTTTCAAAAAATAGCTAAGCCGTTGTCAATGAATAACTATAACATCTTATATCGTGAACGGCATAAGGGGCCGTAAAGAAATAGATAAAATCGTAATGGTTATTTCTTAACGGCCCCTAAAATTTGTCCGCAGAACGAGAAAACGGGGCGGCCAGTGACATCTGACCGCCCCGTCATGTTTCTGGAGGAGTGGGCGGAAATGAAAATTTTGAATCATCTGGAGGAATGGTTTATCACCCTCCTCATGGGCGGGGCCACCCTGATTATCTTTGTGTCGGTATTGCACCGTTATGCGGCCGGCCTTGCCATTCCCGGGATTCAAGACTGGCTGCTGGGTCTGAATTTTGGCTGGTCTCAGGAGTTGTGTATTATCTCGTTTGTCTGGATGGCCAAATTTGGTGCCGCCTACGGAGTTCGCACCGGTATCCATGTGGGCGTTGATGTTCTCATCAATCAGATGAAAACTCCTTTACGCAACAAATTCATCATCTTTGGCCTTTTTGCCGGGGCCTCGTTCACCGCCATTGTCGCCACTCTGGGCGCCAACTTTGTTTGGGAAAACGGGATGCATCACGCCGTTTACACCCTTATCGGCCGCGATGTCACTGGTATCCCGGAAGGGCCCACCACCCCTGACCTTGAGTGGCCCACCTGGATTGTTTACTGTGCGGTGCCTCTGGGTTCCACCCTCATGTGTTTCCGTTTTCTGCAAGTCATGGTGGCCTTTATCCGCACCGGCGAATTGCCCCATCATGACCATGGCCATGTGGATGGAATCGAAGAAGACAAGGAGAAGCAGGCATGAGCGCTCTTATTCTCTTCAGCATCCTGTTGGCCCTGATGCTCACTGGCATGCCGATTTCCATCTCTCTGGGCCTGACCGTTCTCTCCTTTCTTTTCACCATGACCCAGGTGCCACTGGAGTCGGTGGCCCTGAAGCTCTTTACCGGCATTGAAAAATTTGAGATAATGGCCATTCCCTTCTTTATTCTGGCCGGCAATTTTCTCACCCACGGCGGTGTGGCCCGCCGCATGATAAATTTTGCCACCAGCATGGTTGGCCACTGGCACGGCGGACTGGCCCTGGCAGGGGTTATGGCCTGCGCCCTGTTTGCTGCTGTGTCCGGCTCTTCTCCGGCGACGGTGGTGGCGATTGGCTCCATCCTTCTACCCGGGATGGTCAAGGCAGGCTTCCCGATGAAATTCGGGGCCGGGGTCATCACCACCTCCGGCGCTTTAGGCATTCTGATTCCGCCCTCCATTGTTATGGTCATGTATTCGGTGGCCACCAACACCTCGGTTGGCGCCCTGTTCATGGCCGGCGTCATTCCCGGTTTACTTCTTGCCACCATGCTGGGCGGAATAACTTGGTATCGGGCCCGCAAATTCAATTATCCCCGCCAGCCCAAGGCCTCCTGGAAAGAACGCCTGCAAGCCTTTCGCGCTTCAGTCTGGGGCCTGATGCTCATTATTGTGGTCATGGGCGGAATCTATTCGGGGATGTTCACCCCCACCGAAGCCGCCGCCATGAGCGCGGTCTATGCCGCCTTTGTCGCTGTTTTTGTGTATAAGGATCTGAAGATCAATGAAGTGCCGAAGGTGCTGCTCAACTCTGCCAACATGGCGGCTATGTTGCTCTATATCATCACCAATGCCGTCATGTTTTCGTTTATTCTGGCCAACGAAAACATCCCCCAGGAATTGGCGGGTTGGCTCCTGAACAAAGGTCTGGGACCGGTTTCTTTCCTGTTGGCAGTGAATGTTCTGCTACTGATGGCCGGTAATTTCATGGAGCCCTCCTCCATTGTGCTCATCTTCGCCCCCATTCTTTTTCCGGTGGCGCTGACCCTGGGGATCAATCCCGTCCATTTTGGTATTTTGATGACGGTCAACATGGAAGTCGGCATGTGCCATCCGCCAGTCGGCCTGAATCTCTATGTGGCATCCGGTATCACCAAAATGGGAATTACCGAACTGACAGTGGCGGTTTGGCCCTGGTTGTTGACCATGATCGTTTCCCTGGTCGTTGTCACTTACTGGCCACCCCTGTCACTCTGGCTGCCAAGGTTGCTGGGGATGTTATAGAAACTTGGCAGGAGAAAGAACGAAACGACTGGGCCTTGAAATTGCCTAACCCCGATGAACGGGATAAGTGCCTTTCGCATCTCATTTTCTTGTAAAAAAACAAGAAAATGAGATGTAAGTCACTAACCATCAAAACTGGCAAGACGGGTCCGTTTTTCTTCTTCCTGCTTCCTGGGGCTGGAAGTCGCCGGTCAGGAGGGCCAGCCCCCATTCTCACCGCCATTGTTCCCGGCCTTGCACACGGGCAGTTCCCACTGAATAGGGGTTTGAGAATGACTCTGCAAGTAGTCGTTGGCCTTGGAAAAATGCCTGTTGCCAAAGAAACCGCGATGGGCGGACAAGGGAGAGGGATGGGCGGAGGACAGTAGCAGATGCCGTTTTTGGTCAATCAGCGCGCCTTTTTTCTGGGCATAACTGCCCCACAGAAAAAATACCAGGCCGGAATGCTCCTGGCACAGGGCGCCAATAATGGCATCGGTGAATCGCTCCCAGCCCTTTCCCTGGTGCGACCCCGGCCTGCCCATCTCCACGGTCAGCACACTGTTTAACAGCAGCACCCCCTGCTGGGCCCAACTGATGAGGCAGCCATGATTGGCCGGGGCAATGCCCAGATCATCCTGAATTTCCTTAAAGATATTTTTCAAGGAAGGAGGAGGCGCAACTCCTGGCAACACCGAAAAACAGAGGCCATGCGCCTGCCCCGGCCCATGATAGGGGTCCTGCCCGATAATCACCACCTTCACCTGCTCAAAGGGCAGCAGATTCATGGCGTTAAAGATATTTTTCCCCTCCGGGTAGATGATCTTCCCGGCCTGCTTTTCCCGAATCAGAAACTGCCTGAGCTTCTGCATATACTCCTGCTCAAACTCCCCCCCGATCCGACTCTTCCAGGAGGGATGCAACTGAATTCGATCTTGTATCTCAGACATTGGCCAATCCCTGTGCGAGGTTCACTTCCGTCCCCGTCGCTGTTTTTCTTTCCAAATCCCGTTGTGCGATCACAGAGATCCACCCAGAGGGTCATTCTCCCCGGAGAACGATCGAATGCTATTTGGGGCCTATCTGTGTAAACCGACTGACAAACTCAAGATAACTGTTGCCGCCGATGCTTCTTCGCTGAATGGCGCGATGTACAGCGGCCAGCACCTTGACCAGCATGTCAACGGGAACCGCCTCCAACTCTTCACAGATGG
>DYNG01000122.1 GCA_020721165.1 Desulfocapsa sulfexigens | reverse complement strand
GTTCCCACATTGACATGGGGCTTTTTCCTATCAAATTTTTCTTTTGCCATAATTAAACCTCAATGAATTTGAGCTTATATGCCTCTAAATTTATTCACTATTATTTCTGCTTTCGCACTTGGAACGCCGTCATACTCAAAAAAACGCATCGTGAAACTGGCCCGGCCCTGAGTTGCGGATCGTAAAGATGTTGAATATCCAAACAATTCTGCCAAGGGCGCTTGAGCATGAACAACCTGCAAATCGCGCTGACTTTCAACAACGCCAATTTTAGCCCGTTTGCTGTTAAGATCACTGATCACATCCCCAAGATATTGCTCAGGAGTTACAACCTCAACACTCATTACCGGTTCAAGCAAAACCGGTTTTGCCTCAGCTACAGCCCGGCGAATCGCCATAGAAGCCGATATCCCAAAGGCCATCTCAGTAGAGTCGTCATCATGGTATGAACCACCAATCACACTGACCTTCATATCGGTCAATGGATATCCGATCAAAGGCCCGGCATCAAGGCTATCAACAATGCCTTTCTCAATCGCCTGCAAATATATTTTGGGAATCTGCTCTTCATTGACTTTACATTCGAAGACAAATCCCGCTCCTCTCGAAAGAGGCTCTACCTGTAAAATTACATGGCCATACTGACCTTTGGCGCCAGTTTGCTGATCAAACTTCCCTTCGGCCTCGGCCGTGGCCCCAATTGTTTCTTTATAGGCAACCTGAGGTTTGCCAACATTAGCTGAGGCCTTGAACTCATTGAGCAAACGATCAATAATTATCTCCAGATGCAACTCGCCCATCCCAGAAATAATCGTTTGCCCGGTATCCTCGTTTGTTGATATGGCAAACGAAGGATCTTCCAATGCCAGCTTCTGCAAAGATTCAGCGAGCTTCTTCTCATCGCCCTTACTCTTTGCCTCTATGGCAATCCCGATCACCGGCTCAGGAAACTCCATCTGGTCAAGGACGATATAATCAGCGCTTGCACAGAGAGTATCACCGGTTGTGGTAAACTTGAGACCAATGACGGCGCCTATATCGCCACAGGCAATCTCCTTGACTTCTTCCCGTTTATTCGCATGAAGCTTGAGAAGTTTGGAGATTTTTTCCTGTTTCTTTTTGATGGGGTTAAAAACCTTATCGCCCACCTTAAGCAAGCCTGAATAAATTCGGATATAGGCCAGATTTTCTACAAACGAATCACTCATCAACTTGAAAACCAAACCGCAGAAAGGGGCATCCTCTCGTGCCGCACGGCTAATAAGCTGACCTTGTTCATCCACCCCTTGCACCGGCGGAATATCCACAGGTGAAGGGAGATAGCGAATGACACTATCCAGCAGGGGCTGAACCCCTTTATTTTTAAAAGCGCTTCCGCAAAGGACGGGTACAAGATCGAGACTCAAGGTTGCTTTCCTGAGCGCTGAGTAGATCTCATCAGGTGACACGGGGTTTCCTTCTAAATACTTCCCCATGATCTCCTCATCAAAGTCGGCCAACTTTTCGAGGAGTTCCGTATGTGCGGCCGTGAATTCTTGCTTATAATTTTCAGGAATTTCTAATTCCTTGACTTCCTGCCCCAATGTGATCTCATCAAAGTGGAGCATCTTCCCTTCAATAAGGTCTATCACTCCATCAAAGGATGACTCACATCCCACAGGCAACTGTACAGCGACTGGATTTGCGCCCAGTTTTTCACCGATCATCTTGAGGCAACGATTAAAATTCGCCCCAACCCGATCCATCTTATTTATAAAGGCAATTCTGGGGATATGATATTTATCCGCCTGTCGCCAGACCGTTTCTGATTGCGGTTCAACCCCGCCGACGGCACAAAAAACAGCGACAACCCCATCCAGCACCCGCAGGCACCGCTCCACCTCGACGGTAAAATCCACATGACCGGGGGTGTCAATAATATTTATTTTGGCTTGGCGCCAGAAGCAGGTTGTAGCCGCTGAACTTATTGTAATCCCGCGCTCTTGTTCCTGTTCCATCCAGTCCATGACCGCATTGCCATCATGAACCTCACCCAATTTATGAGAGCGACCGGTATAATAAAGAATGCGTTCAGTGGTGGTCGTCTTTCCGGCATCAATATGAGCCATTATGCCGATATTTCGGACCTGAGACAAATCCTCATGAACTGCCATCAATATTCCTCAAGCCCATCCCATGCGAATCGGCTATTCGTCGGCTACCCCCTTACCAGGAACACCCACTCCATATTTTTATAAAGCAACTATTACCAGCGATAATGAGCAAAGGCCTTATTTGCCTCAGCCATTCGATGAGTGTCGTCGCGTTTTTTAACAGCCGCCCCACGATTATTAAAGGCATCCATCAACTCTGCCGCCAACTTCTCGGCCATTGATTTTCCCGAGCGAGATTTGGCATAGGATATGATCCAGCGCATGGCCAGAGCATTTCTCCGAGACTGACGGACTTCCATTGGCACCTGATAGGTTGCCCCACCAACACGACGGGACTTCACCTCGACCTTGGGTCGCACTTTTTCCATCGCTTCTTCAAAAACAGTCAAAGGATCACTCTCGGTTATCTTGGCGGCAATGATATCCATGGCTCCGTAAAGCACATGCTGAGCGACACTTTTCTTGCCCCGCTCCATAATCCCGTTGGTGAACTTACTGACCAACACTGAATTAAAGCGAGGATCAGGATCAACTTCTCTTTTTTCAACTATTTTTCTTCGTGGCATTTCTTTCCTCATTTACTGCGAGAGCAATGTCTTGGTGGCCCCTCCCGTTCTTCGGGGATAGCAACCTATTAACAACCCCAATACCCCTGTCGTATTATTTTGGCCGCTTGGCGCCATACTTGGAACGACCCTGCTTCCGGTTGGCAACTCCAAGAGTATCCAGGGTACCACGAACAATATGATACCGAACACCGGGCAGATCCTTTACACGCCCGCCGCGAATCAACACCACGGAGTGCTCTTGAAGATTATGGCCTATTCCAGGAATATAGGAGGTCACTTCAATCCCGTTTGTCAGTCGCACCCTCGCAACTTTTCGCAGCGCCGAGTTAGGCTTCTTCGGAGTCGTGGTATACACACGGACACAAACCCCTCGTTTTTGAGGAGATCCTTTCAATGCTGGCGTGTTGGTTTTTTTGACTAATTTCTTTCTGCCCTGTCGAACGAGCTGATTAATTGTTGGCATTCCTGTACTGCTCCTGTTCGATTACCGTTATAGATTCGTCAGAGTTTTTCTTGAGAAAAAAAAGAGCCACTCTCATATAAAATTCATATTCAATGCGACAAAAATGAAGCAGATTATTTACCCCATCGCCCAGAGTGTGTCAACACAAAAAAGATACCTGCGGACGATGGAAGAAATTTTCTCTTTTTTTTAGCTACGAAACGATCACAAAATACACCCAACCACGATGTTGCAGGTAATTTTATGAGGCGTTTCCTCGCAGTCCTGTGCCTGCAGAAATCAAACGGCCCATGATCACATTTTCTTTCAGACCTGCCAGTTCATCAATCTTTCCAGCCATGGCAGCGTTGGTTAAGACCTTGGTGGTTTCCTGGAATGAGGCCGCCGAGATAAAACTTTCTGTGGACAAGGAGGCTTTGGTCACCCCAAGAAGCATGGGCTCGGCTACTGCCGGCACCTTACCAGCCGCTAACAGTCGTTCCCGCTCCTCTTCAAATTTCCACCATTCCACCTGCTCACCAATCATAAAGCGGGAATCACCAGCGATGGTAATTTGTACCCGTTTGAGCATTTGCCGAACGATGACCTCTATGTGCTTGTCATTAATCTTTACACCCTGCAGGCGATAAACCTCCTGAACTTCATTGACCAGGAATTTGGCCAACTCTTTTACACCCAACACCCGCAAGATATCCCCAGGCAAGACAACCCCTTCCATCAGGGGCTCACCCGCCTGGACATAGTCTCCTTCATGGACAATGGTATGCTTTGCCTTGGGAATAAGATATTCCTCAGGCTGTCCATACTCGGGGGTGACAACAACCCGCCTCTTCCCTTTAAGCTCCTTGCCGAAACTGACTTTTCCATCAATCTGGGCAATAATCGCCGGATCTTTTGACTTTCGAACCTCAAATAACTCGGCCACACGAGGCAGACCACCGGTAATATCCTTGGTTTTGGAAAATTCCCGGGGAATCTTGCCGACAATGGCGCCAGGTTCAATGACCGCCCCTTCATCCACCGAAATAAACGAACCCACCGGCAGACTGTAACGGGCAAAAGAATCCGAGTGCGGCAACTTCAAGGTTTTGCCTCGTTCATTTTTGACGCTGATGCGAGGGTTCAACGGGGTGGAGGTGGTAGAATGGACAATGACCTTACTCGACTTGCCAGTCACACCATCAAGTTTCTCCTGCATGGTGACACCCTCAACAACATCACCGTATTTGATAATACCACCCACCTCACTGACAATGGGAATGGTATAGGCATCCCACTGCGCCAGAATCATCCCCGCTGGCGCAACCTCCTCCTCTTTCACAAAGATCTGCGCCCCATAATTCACC
>DYNG01000121.1 GCA_020721165.1 Desulfocapsa sulfexigens | reverse complement strand
GGGTGTTACGCATTTTTTAGCAGGGGTTCAAGATAGTTGACACAACTGTCAAGGGAGGCTAGTTGCGGATAGTCGGCTTCGGGAATCTGAAGCTTGTGTCGTTTGCGAAGTTCCATAACGATGTCGAGAAAATCCATGGAGTCAAGATCGAGTTGATCGCGCAGGGGTTGGTCGGATTGCAGGGTGGCAAAATCAGCATCTTCGTCGATGTCGCTGATGATTTCCAGGATAAGGTCTTTTATTTCACTACGGGTCATGGTGTCTCCGGGGAACAATCTTTCTCCTCGCAGGAGGAAGATTCGTACGGGTAAATTATGAATTCGTTGATAATTTTATCACTGACTCTCAGAAAAAATAATCTTTATACCATACTTTTTTCCACTTTTTCATAATTTTTTTGAGAATCAGCTTATTTTTCGTATTTTTGGACAATGATAACCGAGTTGATCCCGACCATGCCAAAGGAGTTGTTCAAAATGGTGGAAATGGCAGGACGAGGCACGGGGGTGTTGATGACCAGATTGGGCAGGGCGCATTCAGGATCGAGTTGGTTGACATTGATGGTGGGATGGACCAGATTGTCTTGAAAGGCGGGCAGGTTGCCGGCCAGTTCCAGGACCCCGGCAGCCCCCATGGCGTGCCCGATGATGGATTTGGTGTTGTTGATAAAGGTTGTGGGGGCATGGGCAAAGACCTGACGGATGGCCTTGCACTCTTCAATATCCCCCTGTCTGGTGCCGGTGGCGTGGGTGTTGAGAATGTCAATGTCGGCGGCTGTCAGTCCGGCCCGGTCCAGGGCCTGTTGCATACATTCGGCCTGTCGTTGATCGTAGGGGAGGACAAAGTCGCGGGCATCGGAGTTGATGCAGTGGCCGACAATCTCCCCGTAAATTCTGGCTCCTCGTTCCCGGGCCTGGTCTAATCTCTCCAGAACATACATGCAGCCCCCTTCTGAAACAACAATGCCGTTTCGTTCCAGGTCAAAAGGGCGGCAGGCCTGGCGCGGGTCTTCGGCCTCGGCCAGGGCGCCCTGGGCCTTGAAGCTGGCAAAGATGCCGAAAGAGCCGGTGGATTCGGAAATACCGCCGGCCAGGGCCATATCCACTTCACCCAATTGCAGCATCTGCATCCCCTGGATGAGCGAGGCATTGCCGGCGGCGCAGGCGGCCCCGATGGCATAATGGGGGCCGGTAATCCCCAGGCTCATGGTGATTTCGCCAGCCGGATTATTGAGAACCGTGCGGGGATTGTGGTGGTGGGTCCAGTATTTTGTGTCGTAGTTGTAGTGGCTTATATTAAAAATCTCATTTTCTGTCTCCACCGTTCCGTGTTCGGTCAGGCCGACATAGACCCCGATGCGGGAACTCTGGTAGGGCGCCTGGTCGTTTCCGATTTCAAGACGCGCGTCCCGCAAGGCCTCGTGCGCACAGTAGACCCCGATGCAACCGGCCCGGGTGCCCCGTTTATTCTCTTTTTTCTTGCGGTAACGGGTTTCGTCGAAGTGGCAGATCCCGGCTGGCGCCTGACCGAAATAGCGCAGGTTGATCTCGGTGATTTCACTGGTCCCGGCCAGAAGTTTGGCCCGATAATCGCGGAGATTATCGGCGTTGGGAGAAACCAGGCCCACTCCGGTGATGACTATTCGGTGTTGATTGTAATTCATGGTGGTTGATTGACGAATGAAAATGAGCAGATTATATAGAGCGGATCGAGAGCAGAAACTGACACTGCGGGCCTGCCCCAGAGGTCATGAGCATTCTGCCTCTCGTTGAAAAAAATATAACCCTGCATCTTTATGATATATTGTCGGATAATTCAAGAAGAATACGGGGGCGGGGGCAAGTCTGGTCGTTATCAAGGCGCATTGAGGAAAGGAGGCAGAGAAAATGGAACAAAAAACGGATGAGTCAGTATATGATGTCGTGATCATTGGGGCCGGGCCCGCTGGTATGCAGGCGGCCATTCACGCGGTGCGCAAGAAGAGCAGGGCGCTGCTGCTGGGACGGATTGAACGAAGCTCCCTCTATGGGGCGCATGTGGAAAATTATGCCTGTATTGAGGGGGTGAAAACCGGCCGGGAATTGCTGGAGGCCGGGCGAGACCAGGCGCGCCGCTTCGGAGCGGAAATTCTGGAAGAGGATGTCCTGAAGCTGCGTCAGCAGGAAGGCCTCTTTACTCTTGATCTTGAAGGTGGGCGGACGATCACCGGTCGCACGGTTATCTTTGCCACCGGCACGGCCCGGAAAAAACTGAAGGTGCCCGGAGAAAAGGAGCTGGCTGGTTTTGGGGTTTCGTATTGCGTTGATTGTGATGCCAATTTTTATCGAGGCGCGACGGTGGCGGTGGTTGGCAATGCCAGCGCCGCCATTGATGGGGCTCTGACCTTGACTGGTTATGCCGCCAAGGTGTATCTGGTGAGCCAGGATCTGGTGGCCTCGGCTGATCTGCTGGCCAAATTACACAATTCCCCGGTTGAACGAGTGGATGGAACCTGGGTCAAGGCCATTCAGGGGGAAAAAGAGGTGCAGTCGCTGCTTCTGACCAACGGCCAGGAGCTGGCCGTGAATGGCATTTTTATTGAGCTGGGGGCGAAAGGGGCGATGGAGCTGGCCCTGGAGCTGGGGGTGCAGTTGGACCTCGACACCATGACCCATATTGACACCAACAAGCTGACCGAAACCAATGTCCCCGGGGTCTATGCCGCTGGTGACATTGCCGGTTATCCGTATCAAATGGCAAAGGCCGTGGGGGAAGGCTGCATTGCCGGCATGGAGGCCGCCAATTTTGCGCGCAGACAAAAGGGGGAAGGGGTGTGATGGCGGGGCCTTGTTTACGGCAAAGGAATATGCGCCGTAAACAGGGCCCCGCCCAGTTCCGAACAGCCCACGCTAATCGTGCCCTGATGGGCAGTCAGGATCTGTTTTACGATGGCCAGACCCAGGCCAGTGCCGTCAACCCGGCGGGTGAAAAAGGGTTCGAATATTTTTTCCCGATTTTCCTCCTCAACGCCAGTGCCGTTATCTCCCACCCGCAGGACAATTTCTCCCTGATTCCCGGTCAGCACAACCTCTTCGGCCTCGACGCGGATAATTTCCTGGCCCGGCGGGCAGAAGGGCAGGGCATTGTGAATCAGGTGGCTGAGGACGGTGAAAAACTGATGCTGGTCACCCCACAAGGAGAGGTGGGGATCAACTGTGATCTGCAGGGTGCAGGAGTTTGGCCATAAGGGATTGGCTCGACTGACCTGAATGACTTCATCGAGGCATTTACGCAGGGAAAACCATTCGCGCTCCCCGGTTTCTGGGCGGGCAAATTTGAGGAAATCCGCAATGATGTGGGTCAGGCGGTTAGATTCCCGGAGGATGATCTGAATGAGGGCCCGTTGGGTCTTCTGTTCCGCTGAATCTGAGAGGGAAAAATCGTGGGCCAGAACCTGGGCTGACCCAGAAATCGCCGTCAATGGATTGCGGAAATCATGGGCAATGCCGGCGCTGATGCGGCCGATGGCGGCTAATTTTTCAGCCTGTCGCACCTGCTGTTCCAACCGCTCAATTTCACTGATATCCTGAAGAGTCAGGAGTGTATATCTGCTGCGGTGCTGTCCCGGTCTCTGGTCTTTGTCTGCCTCTTCCGGCCGCATGGCCGTCTGTATCGTGGCGCAGGAGTAGCCGATTCTGATGGTGACTCCATCGGGACGCATCAGATCGGAGGTCAGGCGGGAAGCCGAACTCTCCGTGTTCAGGGAGGGAAAGACCTGGGAAAAGATCTGTCCTGGCAGTGTGGCCGGATTATGGCCGGTGATGGCGCCAGCCGCCGGGTTGGCCGAACTGATCCTGTCCTCATGGTCAATGGTGATGATGCCGGCGGTGATATCGTCAAAGATCTGTTTGTAGAGAAGAGAGAGGCTATCTAGGCTGTGGGTGGTTTGCGAAAGGGCGGCCTCGGTTTTCAGCAGGCGGCGGGCAAAGATGGAGCTGAGGATGGCGGCGAGGAACCAGGTGAGTCCCAGCACCGCAAAGTGATTGACGGTGGCGCTGGGGCTCTGGGGTTTGAAAAACGGGTAGTGGTGGAGATAGGCCGGGCCAATCTGCATCTGTTCCAGGGTCAGAAGCAAGGCGTATTGGATTGTGATTGCTGACGCCGCCAGTAGCCCGCCTTTTTTGGGGTAGAGCATGCCGCAGGAGATGATGGGGAAAAAATAGAGCGGGGAAAAGGCTGAATGGGAAGAGCCGGTGCCAAAGACCAGCAGAGAGGTCAGAACAATATCAAGATGGATCTGCAGAAAGCCAAAACGGGCGATATTGACTTTACCAGTCAGCAGCATCAGGGCGGAGCCGATGGCGGAAAGGTAGATGCCGACGATAAAAAGAACCAGCCAGTTATACGGCGGCAGGATGATTTCCAGTTTCTCGCTTTGCAGAAAAACCGTAATTCCCAGGAGCAGGGTATAGAGAACAACCCGTAAAAAGAGCACCCACAGGATTTGGGAGCCGAGAATCTTGTCCGGCGAGGGCCAGTTGTGCTGTTGTGGGCTGGGGAAGGAGGTGGTATTCATACGGTTTGCG
>DYNG01000120.1 GCA_020721165.1 Desulfocapsa sulfexigens | reverse complement strand
CAGAAGCCAGAGGGCAGAGGCCAGAGGGCAGAAGCCAGAAGCCAGAAGCCAGAAGGCAGAAGCCAGAAGCCAGAAGCCAGAGGGCAGAAGCCAGATATTTGAAAACAGGGGGGATCATTTTTTTTTTGGCAAAAAGATTGTTTATCTGGTGGCCCCTCTGTCTCTTGGACAGAAAGATAATTGCCCGATTCCGATAGTTTTTAGCGGCCCGTAAAATGAAAAAATAACCTGGCCATTGCGTTGACTGGAGCGGTGCAGTAACCGTTGCAATCGTAATATGGCCAATTTTTGTCACGGCTCTTTATGCCGATTGGCGGCAACGCCCCATCCGCCCCCTTCCTTTCTCTGGCAAGCCCGTTGTTCGTGGCGGCTTGTCTGGTTGCCCGATGACAGTCTTATGCGTTCTGCTCCCTCCCCCGCTGCCCTTTCGCCCTTGTCTTCGGAAAAGGGAAGTTACCTGAAAAAATGGACGGGTCGTCTGCCCATTGCCCTGGTCTATCCCAATTCATATGCCGTTGGTATGTCCAGCCTGGGTTTTCAGTTGGTGTATGGGCTGTTGGGCGAGATGGAAGGGGTGGTCTGCGAACGATTTTTCATGTCCGGCACTGATATCCCTTTGCGCTCCATGGAGTCCGGGCGCAGTCTTGATAATTTCCCCCTGGTTTTATTCTCCATCAGTTTTGAGCACGATTTTCTCAATTTGGTCCGTCTTCTTCTGCATGGCTCCATTCCCCCTCTGGCTGCTGATCGGCAAGATCAGATTCGTCCTTCCCAGCCGCTGGTGATTTGCGGCGGGGTGGCTTCCTTTATGAACCCCGAGCCTTTGGCTCCTTTTATTGACCTGTTCGTTCTGGGCGAGGCGGAACCAGTTCTGGAGAAACTGGTGTCTTTTCTGGCGGTTGTGGTAGGTGGGGCCGTCGCCAACAGGCCCGGAAGAACCGAACTGTTGCGGCAGATCAGCCTCATCGTTCCGGGCTGTTATGCCCCCTGTCTCTATCCGGTTCACTACACGAAAACCGGCTTTTTTGCCGGTCATCACCCGGCCCCAGGGCTGCCGGAGCGGATTGCCAAGGTGACCATGCTCCATTGCGAGCAGGCGGCCCACTCCCAGCTTCTGAGTCCGCAGGCGGAGTTTGCCAACCTCTATCTTACCGAGCTGGGGCGGGGCTGTTCGCGGGGCTGCCGCTTCTGCGCCGCCGGTTTTATCTATCGTCCGCCCCGCTTGTGGGACATTGATGCCGTTCTCGATGGCCTGGCGCAACGGCCTGAGTCGGTGCGGCGCATCGGTTTATTGGGCATGGAGATGGCCGCCCAGGAGTCTCTGAATCGGCTCTCGTCGTTTCTGCTGGAGAGCGGCTGTTCCCTATCTTTTTCCTCTTTGCGCGCTGATCGTATTTCCCCGCCACTGGTGCAGTTGTTGCAAAAGAGCCACCTGAAAAGCGTGGCCATCGCGCCGGATGGGGCTTCCGAACGGCTGCGGCGAGTTATCAACAAGGGTCTGACCAGTGAGGATCTGCTGACGGCGGCGGAATCCCTGGCTGAGGCGGGCCTGTTCACCTTAAAGGTCTATCTGATGATTGGCCTGCCCACGGAGACCAGAGACGATCTGGAGGAGATGCTGCTTCTGATTCGGACGATGAAAGAACGGATGCAGGCCATTGGCCGCCGCCGGGGTCGTCTCTGTGAAATGAGTCTTTCGGTGAACAGTTTTGTTCCCAAACCCTGGACTCCGTTTCAGTATCATCCCTTTGGCCTGAGCGCAAGACACGCGGCCCGGGAAATGGGAGATGGAGCCAGAGCCGTGCGAAATTTGAAGGATTCATTGCAATTTTTACAGGCTGGCATTAAGAAAGAGGCGAATGTCCGCATGAGTTGTGATAAACCGGACACCGTTCTTTTTCAGGCGGCGCTGGCCCGTGGCGACCGCCGTTTAGCCCCTGTTTTATTGGATATGGCAACGATGAATCTGCCCTGGAAGCAGGCCCTGAAGAAACGAGGACTGACCGTGGAACAGTTTGCTGTGCGCGGCTATGGGCCGGATGAGCCTCTGCCCTGGCAGATCGTGGATCATGGCATCGCCCCGGGGTATCTGTGGCAGGAATATGAAAAGGCCTTTGCCGAAAAGGTGACCCCGCCCTGTGACACCAGGGTGTGCCGCCGGTGTGGAGTCTGTCATGGTTGAGGCGCGCAGAAAGATAGCTTCCGAAGATTCGTTTCCCTCCCGACCGGAGAAGCAGGCGGTGGCAGCGATGTCATTGACCGTGGAGCATCCTTTATCTCCCACACAAGTTAAGGCGGGCCGACGACCTTTTCAGTTGGTGAAGTATTTCTCTTTTTCCAGTCTGGCGGTGATCCTGCTTTTTACGCTGATTCTTTCCTGGGTTATCTCCAATCATGCCCGCGCCATCATGCTCAAGCAGAGCGAGGAGTATTCACTGCTCATGGCCGAAAACCTGAATCAGCAGGTCTTTCGCGGCTTTGTCCTGCCAACGGTGGTGCGCTTTGGCAAGATCGCCCTCAGCCATCCAGAACAATTCAAACGGCTGGATGGCATTATTAAAAATGCCACCCAGGGGCTGAAGACCGAGATTGTCACCATTTATGATTCCAGCGTCAATATTATCTCGTATTCCACCCGCACCGAGCTGGTGGGCAGGAAAGATGTGGGCGGTCTCGAATACCAGAAGGCCTTGAAGAACGAGCCCAACTCGCAACTTGTGGTCAGTGGTTCATTATGGAACCTGATGCCCGGGACGCCATCCGTGCAATGTCAGCTCAAGACCTATATCCCCTTCCGTCAGGTGGGCGGCCCCGGCGATGCCAAACCGCTGATTATGGGGGTTATTGAGATTGCTCAGGATCTTTCCACGGAGTACCGGGCGATTTTGCAGTTGCAGGGGCGGATTATTCTTGTTTCCGGCACCATTATGATGGTTTTATTCATTGTTCTGCGAACCATTGTCAGCCGAGGGGATCGGATCATGGAGATTCGGGCCACGGAAAGATTGCGGTTGGAAGAAAAGTTGAATCAATCTGAACGGTTGGCCCATCTGGGCACCATGGTGGCCACCGTCTCCCATGAGATCAAAAGCCCTCTGGGGATCATCAGGAGCACGGCGGAACTGCTGGAAAAACGAATCAGCAAGGTGGCGCCTGGCAATGAGCAGTTGGCACGAATTATTGTGGATGAGACCACTCGACTCAACGGCATTGTCATGGAATTTCTTGATTTTGCGCGGCCCCAGGAGCCCAAGCTGGAGCAGGTGGATATGAACCGGGTGGTGGGCCGGGCCCTTCAGTTTATCGAGCCGAACGCCCGCGAGCAGGGCGTGGAGCTGCGGGCCGAGCTTGATGCCACTCTGCCGGTAATTCAAGGGGATCAGGAGATGCTCTATCGGGCCCTGCTCAACATCCTGGTCAATGGTTTGCAAGCCATTCAGGGGCACGGCATCCTCCAGGTGACGACCAGTTCTGCCGGGGATCATGGCATACAGATTAAAGTTCGGGACAACGGGGTGGGAATGACCGCCGACAAGGCGGCGAAGATCTTCAAACCGTTCTTTTCCGATAAGAATCGGGGCACTGGTCTGGGTCTGGCCATCTGTCAGAATATTATAGATCAGCACCACGGCGCTATCACCGTGGAGAGCAACGAGGGAGAGGGAACGATTTTTACCATTAAACTCCCCTGACGGCGCCTTGAAAAAAGGTCTATTCGCCCCAATTCTTCGTTATGTTCAAAATTTTATCGTCGGATTATCAGGTATATGCCTGCGGTAAAATTTTTCGTATGCCTCGATTTTGAACGAAAATCTTCATTTTTCAAGGCGCCCCTGATTCGTACTGATTGCATGGTTGGCGTTTTTTTTATTTTAATGTTGTTTGGGAATAAGGAGCTGGGATCATGAGTGAAAACAAGCAAGAGCAGGGCGGGAAGGGGCAGAAGATTGTCATTATTGGGGGGGTGGCGGCTGGCCCCAAGGCGGCCTGTCGGGTCAAACGGCTCAGGCAGAATGCCGAAGTGACGATTATTGACGAGGATAGTCTCATCTCCTATGGCGGGTGCGGGATTCCCTATTTTGTCTCGGGTGATGTCTCTGATGAGTCTGAGTTGCGTTCCACCAGTTTTCACATGGTGCGCAATGAGGGCTTTTTCAAGAATGCCAAAGGGGTGGAGACCCTGACCCGAACCCGGGCCCTGGCCATTGATCGCAAAAACAAGGTGGTGCAGGTGGAGTCCGTGGAGAGCGGTGTCAAACAGGAGATCGCCTATGATAAGCTGATGCTGGCCACCGGCAGTCGGCCCTTTGTGCTGCCAATTCCGGGGGTTGAGCTGGACGGCCTTTTTACCATCAGTAATCTGCACAAGGCCATCGAGATCAAAAACCGGATTGCGACTGGCAAGGTGGCGCGGGCGGTGGTCATCGGCGGCGGGGCGATCGGCGTGGAAATGGCGGAGGCCCTGACCGACCTCTGGGGGGTGGAGACCACCCTGATTGAATTTATGCCCCAGCTTTTACCGAAAATTGTGGATTATCCGATGGCCGCCATGCTGGTCAATCACTTACGCGAAAAGGGGGGGACGGT
>DYNG01000119.1 GCA_020721165.1 Desulfocapsa sulfexigens | reverse complement strand
GGATGGTGACCAGGATGAGGAGGATATTGTAGAGAAGAGCCAAGCCCTGAAGGACAAGCTCAGAACGATCGGTATGAAAGGTGATACGGATATCTTTATCCTTGAGATCGGCAATCAGTTCTTGAGGATTAGGGACGGTGGTGAAATATGTAAATCCGGGATTGGCGCCCCCCGCCTCGCCCCGATGGCTGACCACCAGTTTATTGCCGGTGAATGTCATGTCGGCAATGTCATGATTGGCAAGGCAATAGCGGAACTGGCTGTAGGTCCGTTCGGGCAGGCGGTGCTCTATCGTCCAGACCAGATAGCAGCCCCCGGCAAAGACCGTGAAGAAGAAGAAGATAAACAGATTACGAGCAAGAATGGCCATGGTGGGCTGGTATCCAGGAATAAAAGATGGTTGATGATTTTTTCAGATTGATCGTCTATGCAAGAGAGAAATGGAAGGTGTGCGAATCAATTAAAAATATATCATACAAAAAGCCAGAAGGACAAGGTCCCCTGGCTTTTTGCGTTTCACCCATTTTTTTGCTCCTTGCAGATCATTTTCAAGAAAACGATCTGTAAGGAGCTTATCCCGTTTATCGGGGTTAGGCACTCATTCATTCAGGAAGTGTCTGTCTCGTTGAGGAGCCGTTACGAAATATCGTGGCCATTTATATTGATTTCGTTACGGCTCCTTATGCCGCTCAAGTCAACTCATTGGCCTCGTTATTTTTTACAGCGGCTTAGTCGTACTGGTTGCAAAGATCAATTAAGCGCCGGTGATGGCGGTAAAAAGGCTCTTTACCAGGGCCACCGGGCCACCGCTGGAAACCAGGGCGCTGGACAGGCAAATCAGGCTCCAGGCGCCGATGGCAATGGCAAAGGCGGCAGTGAGATAGGTCCCCAGTTTTTGCAGGCTGTCAACCTCGGCTGAATCGTGGGCATGAGCTTTTTCCTGTTGTCTGCTGATGGCGATGTTTTCCATGATTTTTTCCTCGTGTGGTTGATAAATTGTTTTGTTCGTTGAAAACTGTTTTTTTCGTTAGTGGTACGGGATCTATTTTTAACCGGTAATGGCTGTAAACAGGTTGCTGATCAGGTCAATCGGGCCGCCGCTGTTGGCAACGCCGGCAATCATACTGGCCACAGCCCAACAACCGATAACGCCGGCGGTGATGCCGATGGCCGCTATTCCGATCCTGGAGAGTTCAGTGCTGGTGTTGGTGGCAGCAGATGCGGTGGTGTCAATGTTCATGTCAATGGTTGTTTTCATGGCGGACTCCAAAGAAAGATTGTGGGGTGGCTGACGATAAGTGGGCCAGATTGTTTCTTTGCTGTTCTTAATGCATAGTGCGTGCCAAAGTTGTTTTTTTAGGTGTTGCTCTTCATGGTTTGCGATTAACTGGTTGTTAAATCGGTGTTTTACTGGCTGTGGCGGCGAGGGAAAATGGTCTGGGCAGGGAGAAAAGGGAGAAGGGGCGGGTAGTGTTGCAGGAGTGTGGCAAGCGGAAAACTGTTGAAGAAGTGTGGCGTTGGTGTTGCAAAGGTGTGGCTAATGTGGGCTGTGGTTGAGGTGATGTGGCGCAGTGAGCTGGCAACAGGTGTTCGGAAAAAAAGAGAGTGTGGCAAAGGAGATGGAGCAAGTTACTCCTTGAAGTCCTTTTCTGTGATGCCGATTCGTTGCATCTTTCGGTAGAGGGTGCTGCGATCAAAATCAAGCAGGCGGGCGGCCTTGGCCTTATTGCCCCGGGCTCGCCGCAAGGCGTCAATCAGCTCTTCTTTTTCAGTGATATAAGGGGAGGGGCCGGTGGCACTGGTGAATGAGGGTTCAGGGATTACGGGGGCAGCGAAGTTGGTGCCATGAGTCGCCTGGACTGTTCCTGCCTGTTCATTCAAGGCCCTGCCTCCTTGCTCCTGGGGAAGGCGGATCTCTTCAGGAAAATGCTCCACAGAGATGGTCTGTCCTTCACAGAGGACGCAGGCCCTCTCAATGACATGGCGAAGTTCCCGCACATTTCCCGGCCAGGAGTAATGATTCAGAAGGTGCATGGCCTGATCGGAAATACCATAGATATTTTTTTTCAACTGTTCCCGAAACAGTGAGAGAAAATGATAGACAAGGATGGGGATGCCGTCCTCTCGTTCCCGTAGGGGCGGCAGTTTTATTTCCACCACCTTCAGGCGATAATAGAGGTCTTCCCGAAAGTTGCCCGCTCGCACCTGGGCCATCAGATTGACATTGGTGGCGGCGATGACCCGCACATCCACCTGAATCGGGCTATCCTGTCCCACGGGCGTAAAGGTTTTTTCCTGGAGAAAACGGAGGAGGCGCAGTTGCATTCGGGGCGAGATGTCGCCGATTTCATCCAGAAAAACCGTGCCGTGATTGGCTTGCAGCAGTCGTCCTGGCCGGTCTCGATCGGCGCCGGTAAAGGCTCCTTTTTTGTGGCCAAAAAGCTCGCTTTCCAGCAGGTCTTCGGTAATGGCGGCACAATCTACTTTGATTAAAGGCTGGTCCCGCCGGGGGCTTTCGGCGTGCAGGGCCTCGGCCGCCAGCTCCTTGCCGGTTCCTGATTCCCCGGTAATCAGGACAGCGGTATCCACCTTGCCCACATTTTCAATCAACTTGTACACGGACTGCATGACCGCGCTGGCGCCGATATAGCCGTGGAATTGATTGCGGACCGCGCTGTTTTCTGCTGGTTCCGGCAGGGTGATGTCGCGGGCGACAATGACGACGCCGCTGAATTCATCATTGGTGTCATGCAGAGGAGAGGCGTTAAGGCTGATGATGCGGATATTGCCATCCGGCCGGTGGCATTCAATCTGATGCTCCCGTACCTCCTTCTGGGTTTTGAGGACCAGCATGGCATCCATCAGGCAGCTCTGGCTCATCTCTCGGGGCAAGGCGTTGATGTTGGTGGGGGTATTGTCTTCGCTGCAGGCCAGCCAGTTTCTGGCCGTATTATTGATCTGGATGATGTTCATGTCGTTATCAATGGTGATAATGGCATCGCTGACTGAGCTGAGGATGGCCTCCAGGTAGCGCTTATATCGCTCGTTTTCCTGGAGAAGTCGTTTTTTTTCCTTTTCCAGGTTCCAGTGGAGCAGGGCCTGGCGGACGAAGCGCAGCAGGGTCTCCTTGTTGACCGGCTTGGAGATATAATCAAAGGCCCCATAGCGGACCGCTTCGGCGGCGGAATCGAGATTGGGAAAACCGGTGATCATCACCACCGGGCATTCGATGCCGGTCTTGCGAATCTTGCGCAAGAGGTCGGTGCCCCGCGCCCCTTCAAGAACAATGTCGCTGATGATCAGGTCAAAGTCCTGGGAGGCGATGGCGAGGAGGGCTTCATCAATGGTGGCGGCGGTGGTGATGGGGCCGTATCCCTCACGGCCCAGAAACATCTCAAAGGTGAGCCGGATACTGGTCTCATCATCAACGATGAGGATTTTGGCGTTTTTATTTAGGTGTTCTTCTGGTGACATAAGGAGTGGTTGGGAGTAAGAGAGTGGCTGGGGATCTGGATGAGCATTTCCGAAAACTGATGCATGATCGAGTTGACCTTGATGGTTCCGCCATGATTCTGGATAATGCCGAAGCTGATGCTGAGTCCGAGGCCGGTTCCCTGTCCGGCTGGTTTGGTGGTGAAAAAGGGGTCAAAGATGCGGTCAAGGATCCCTTGGGGAATACCGGTGCCCTGGTCTTTGATGCTGATTTGTACCCACGACTTCCCCTCATCACTGAGTATGGTCTGGCAGGTGATGGCGATTTTTTTGTTCTCTGAACTGTCAGGATATCGTTCATTCAGGGCAAAACGACTGTTGCTGAGAAGGTTCAGAATGACCTGCTGCAGTTGACGAAAGTTGCCATAGAGTATGCAGGGGGAAGACAAAAAGCTGGTCTGGATCTGAATGCCGTCTTTTTTGAACTGATGTTCAACCAGAGACAGGGAGGCCTCAATGACCTGCGCCATGTCCAGTGGCTCGCTTTCATGCTTGTCTTCACGGGCAAAGGAGAGTAAATTCTTGATGATAAAGGCGATTCTTTCCCCTTCGTCAATGATCCGGGAGAGTAGTTCGGCTTGCTGTGAGTCTTTGGGGCTGTCATCAAGCAGGAGTTGGGCAAAGTTGATAATGCCGGTGATCGGATTGTTGACCTCATGGGCGACGCCAGCCGCCAGTTCGCCAATGGCGGCCAGTTGCGCGGTGCGCATTGAATCTACCTTCAGGATTTCATCGGAAGTCAGTTCGCGGGCAATCAGCAGGATCTTCCGCACCACCAGGTCATGGTCTTTAATGGGCGAAATAGTCAGGAGGTATTCACCAAAAAGTCCTGGCAATCGGGTCTCTTCCACCCGGGGGGAGCAGGTGTGCAGAAAGGATTCCAGCGGGCATTGCAGGTGGGGAGAACTGCCGCCATGGATGATATTACAGATCCCCTGGCCAAGAATCTGGGCCCTACTCTTGCGGGCGGCGTTGAGGGCGGCCAGATTGACATCAATGATAATGCCCTCCGGTGTGACCACAAAGACGGGGTCCTGGATGGCATCGAAAAGTTCATCTACGCCGCTGTATTTGCCGGTGGGGCAGGTGGGCGAGGCGGGGAGCCGCCTTCTGCC
>DYNG01000118.1 GCA_020721165.1 Desulfocapsa sulfexigens | reverse complement strand
TTGCAGCGGCCAACCAGATCGCGGTAGAGGCGACCGGCGGGGTTGTCGGGGACAATCCCCATCCCCACCTCGTTGGTGACGCAGATCAGTGTGCCGGGGTGATCGTCTGCGGCCTGGATCAGCAGCTCGCACTGTTGCCGCAGATCAGAATCAGTAAACACTTTTCCCGATTTTTCAGCATGATACAAAAAATTGTTCACCCATAAGGTGAGGCAATCAATCAGGCAGACAGCACTCCCTCGTTGTGCCCGCAGGACAGCGGCGATTCCGGTCTGCTCCTCTACGGTCTGCCAGTCCGCACCGGCCCGCTCCTGGCGGTGTCGGGCGATGCGATCCGCCATCTCCGTATCCACCACCGGGCAGGTGGCGATAAAACAACGGGGGCCGGGCAGGGCCTCGGCCCGTTGCCGGGCGTAATCACTCTTGCCGCTACGCGCCCCGCCGGTCACGAGAATCAATCTGCTCATGGATCACATCCTTCCAGAATCACTCCCGCCCTCATCCTTTGCCACTCTCCCGAAGCAGGTTTAGCAACTCGACGGCATTGAGTTTTCCGGCGGCGTCGGCGCCATCAAGCAGGGAGTTGGCAAGGTCTCGTTTGTCTTTATGCAGACCGACGATCTGTTCCTCGATGGTGCCCTTCATCACCAGGCGATAGACGGTGACGGGCCGTTCCTGGCCGATACGGTGGGCCCGGTCCGAGGCCTGATCTTCGACTGCCGGATTCCACCAGGGGTCCATGTGAATGACGAAATCGGCGGCCGTCAAATTCAGTCCCGAGCCGCCGGCCTTGAGGCTGATCAGAAATACGGCGCCAATGCCCGATTGAAAGGCGGCGATTCGTTCCTGGCGTTGCTTCGCCTTGGTTGAGCCGTCCAGATATTGATAGGGAATCTTCTTCTCATCGAGCAGGTTTCTGATTATGGCCAGATGGTCAATGAATTGGCTGAAAACCAGGGCTTTATGTCTGTTTTCCAGCAGGGAATCGAGGGTATTGGCAAAGACCTTGAGCTTGGAACTGGCGATGCCGGCCTCCGGCACTACCAGGGACGGATTGCAGCAGAGACGGCGCAGCTTCATGATTTCAGCCAGAATTTGCAGATGCTGCTGCCCCTCGCCTGGCGCTGACTCTTTGGTGCCCGCCTCCAGTTTGAGCAGGGCTTTCTGCCGCTGGGCCTCATAAAGGGCGGCCTCTTCCGGCGACGGCTCCACTTGCAGGGTGATCTCGGTTTTGGCCGGCAGTTCCTGCAAGACATCATTTTTCATGCGCCGCAGGATGAAGGGGTGAATCAATCTTTGCAACTGTTTGAGGCGGTTTCGATTTTTATCCCGTTCAATGGGGAGGGCAAAGTTGTCGGAAAATCGCTGATGGGTGCCCAGCAGTCCGGGATTGATAAAATTGAATAAGGCCCACAATTCGCCAAGATGATTTTCAAGCGGGGTGCCGGTGGTAATCAGACGAAATTCCGCGCGCAGGGATGAGGCGGCCTTGGCCCGTTTGGTCAGCCGGTTTTTGATGGCCTGCGCCTCGTCAAGAACCACGACCTGCCAGTCAATGGCCGCCAGCTTTTCGCCTTCCACCTGGAGCAGGCCGTAACTGCTGATCAGCAGATCAAAGGGAGCAAGACTGTCAAGGATCTCCTGGCGGTTGCCGGCGCTGCCATCGCCAAATAATTTCACCTGCAGGGTCGGGGCAAAACGGGCGGCCTCATCGGCCCAGTTGCCCATCACCGACAAAGGGGCCACCACCAGGGTCGGCCCTTGTCCGGCCCGCAACAGGATGGCGGCCAGGGCTTGCAGGGTTTTACCCAGCCCCATGTCGTCGGCCAGACAGGCCCCCACCTGCCAGTGGCTGAGTTGGGCCAGCCAGGCAAAACCCTGGGCCTGATAGTCGCGCAGGGTGGCGGTGAGCGTCGAGGGCACCGGCGGCTGGACAACGGCGGCCAGTTTTTTCTTATGGGCCTTCCATTGCTTGTCGCGCTCCACCGACGCCTCGGAGGTCAGATCGTCAAGGGCCAGAGCCGCCAGGGGATTGAATCGTACCCCTTCCTTGCCTTTTTCCGTCTTTTCGGCATAGACCTGCAACTCTTGCAATCGTTTTTGCAGGGAGCGGGTCAAGGCCAGGAAAGAGCCGTCCTCCAACTGCACAAATCGCCCCTTGGCGGTATCGAGCAAGCCTAAAAGCTGCTGCAACCCCAGAACCATCTCCTCATCAACCTGTACGCTGCCGGTGGCGGCAAACCAGTCCCGATCTTTTTTGATGTGCAGACTGAGATTGCTCAATCCCTTTTCGGTGCGCAGGGTAAAGCTCTGGCCTCGGGGCCAGTGGAGGACGCAGTCTGAATACTGCCGCAGTTGAGCCAGCAGTTCCAGGCTGGATTCAGGATCGGGAAAGAGATATTGCTCATCATTCCCATCCATATCCTGGGCCATCTCCAGTTGGGGGCAGGCGGTCAGGAGGCGATCGGTCTGGATGATTTCCTGCTCAAAATCGCGGCGGGCCTGCACCCGCTTGCCATCCTGCTCGCCAAAGACCACAGTTCCACCCTCGGCTGGGGGATGCCAGGAGCCGCTGCCGGCAATGGGGCGCACCAGAATCTCGGCCCGCAGGCCATCCTGAAAAGGGAGCAGATGCAGGTGGGGCAGGGGGTCAGCGGTAATTTCCGCCACCTCCTGACCACCGCCCACATCCGAATGCACGGTCACCAGGGTTGAAAGCGACGATGCCAGTTCCCGCACCTGCTCCGTGGACGAGGCCGGAAGCACCAGATCCTGGTTAAGCAGGATCAGCAGATCCAGATGTTCTGGACGAATCTGATAAACCTTGAAACTGGTTGGGCTTTCCCTGACCACAAAAGATCTGGTTGCGGCGCTGGGCGGAGTTGGCCACAAAGAGAGGGTCAGGTTTTGATCTTTTTTGCTGACCCGCAACTCAAACTCACCGGCGCCAAGATCAATCTGCACGGCGGGATGATCGCTGAGGAAGAGGGCGGGATGACCAACGGCGGCGACCAGCGCCTTTTTCGGATCAAAGGCATAGGTCTCGCGGTTGCCGTAGTAATAACTGCCACTGCCGGCGCTATGAACCAGGGTGCGACAAATCCGCCGATCCTGATCGCTGAGGTAGTCAAGGCTCTCAAAGGAGGTGTAGAGGGTTTTCAAAGCCACATTGCGGCCCCCGCTCCAGCGTCCGCTTTTGCCCATTTTTTGCAGAATTGGGGCCAGGGTCGCCTGTTTCAGATCGGGATAAAAGGAAAAATGCCAGAGCAGACGATGCTCACTGGCTGGCGTGGCCGGGGAGTTCGGGGTGTCTTGCCGGTTGCCATAGATGGCCAGCAAGCCCCGCAGTCGTTGTATATTCTGATCCTGCTGCTGAATAATGTTCAAACAACTGACCGACTGACACTGGCGATGCAGTTCATTGGCCTGCTTCCGGTTGGCTTCGGGATCAACCCCGAGGGCGGCCAGCAGTCCCGCGCATTCGGCGACAATCCAGAAGTAGGCGTTGTCGAGGGCTTGACGGTGCAGATTATGACATTCCTGTCCCAGTTTCTCCACGGCCTTCTCCCGATCCAGCCACCAGATGGTCAGAAAATAAAAAAACCGATAGAGGGGAGTATTCTGGAAAAGAAAACGATCCCGATTGATCAGCACTGGCGTCTGTCCAGACTGCTGAACAAAGAGGGCGGTCACATTCTCAAGCAGGGGGCCGGGAATCTCTCCTGATTTTTTGACAAGGTCCGCCAGTTCCTTTCCCCGTTGCAGGTCTTTGGCCTCGCCGGTGGCCAGCAGGGACAGGAGATGAAAAAGGCCGGAATAGGCGCCAAGGGCCACTTTTCGTTTGCCGGTGAGCTGCTTGATCGTCTCTATTGCCTCATCGTAACAGGGCAGGGCCTCCCGGTAGCGGCCCTGAAAGAAATGGATATGCCCGCGAGCGCACGACTTGTAGGGTGTGTGCTTTTCCGGCCATTCTTTCTCAAGCATAGCCGCCGCCATCGTATGCTGTCCGGCAAAGAGAAGGTATTCAACGAAGGGGAGGGGATTGGTGAGGAGAGGATCGGCGGTAAAGGTATTGATCAGAAAATCACGGAGGGCCGTAACATCCTTCATTTTTGCCATAAACCCGTTGAGCAGATATACCCCGATGGCCTGGGGGTGGGCGCAGAGTTCCAGCAGGGGAAGGAGGGTCTTCTGATCCTGGCCAAAAAAAGAGGCTATGGGATTCTCTTTCAGGACATGCGAATATTCATGGTGAATCGCCGCGCCAATCGTGTCAATCCTGGAAAAAGAGGCCGGATCAAAGAGCGCCAACTGAAGCTGACGCATGGCCTCGTCAAGGGAGGTGAAGGTGCGATCCCAGCCTGGCTTTTCCTGTGCCTTGATGGGGTGAAGAATCTCGTTATAGGCGGAAAAAAGACCCATCTTCAAAACGATGAGAAGAATTTCCCGGCGAATGAGGGGCTGACAACAGGCCGTCCCATTCTTTTTAGTGGTCAACTGCTCCTGTTCAAGTTTTTTCAGGGTGGCGGTAATCTCCTTGCGATCAAGAAACGACGCCGACGATCGCTGATTTTTGGGAATCAGTTCCAGCAGGCACTGGACAATATCATCCAGCCGCATGGTCCCGATATTGATGGACAGCAGATGGATAATCGTCTGCTC
>DYNG01000117.1:1560-4662 GCA_020721165.1 Desulfocapsa sulfexigens | reverse complement strand
CACTGGGTGCAGGCGCAGCAGTCTTCGGTGAAGACCTGAACCACGAATTTCTGACCCTTGAACTGCGCGCCCACAGCATCGGTGGATTTGAAGGCCTTGGGGGCCTTTTTCAGCTCGGGTACGACCTTGAGCCGGATGGCGGCATGGGGGCAGACCAGGGAGCATTGGCCGCACTGGATACAGTTTTCTGGAATCCATTCAGAGACATGGACGCCGATATTGCGTTTCTCGTACTGGGTGGTGCCGGTGGGCCAGGTGCCGTCGTTCGGCATCTGGGAAACCTTGACATCTTCGCCCTTGCCTTCGATCATGAGGGCGGTGACCTCCTTGACAAAGTCGGGTGCGTGGGCGGGAACGGTGGGCGGCATGTCGTGGCCGCTGGTGGATTTACCCAGTTTGACCTCGACGATGTTGGTCATGGCGGCGTCAACGGCGCCGTAGTTCATCTCGACAACCTTGTCGCCTTTCTTGCCGTAGGTCTTCTTGATGGCGTTCTTGATGGCGGCGACGGCCTCATCCTTGGTGAGGATGCCGGAGATGAGGAAGAAGGCGGTCTGCATGATCATGTTGATGCGGGCGCCCAGTCCCAGGGCCTGGCCGAGTGCGATGGCGTCGATGATGTAGAACTTGGCCTTTTTCTGGATCAGGTCTTTCTGGACACTGTTCGGCAACTGGCCCCAGATCTCTTTGGCGTTGAAGCTGGTGGTGAGCAGGAAGGTGCCGCCCTCTTCCAGGTTGCGGAGCATGTCGTACTGGTCAAGGAAGTTGGGGTTATGGCAGGCGATAAAGTTCGCTTTATTGATGAGATAGGGAGCGACAATGGGGTTCTTGCCAAAACGAAGATGGGAGGTGGTGATGGAACCGGATTTTTTGGAGTCATAGACAAAATAGCCCTGGGCGGAATTGTCGGTCTCGGTGCCGATGATCTTGATACTGTTTTTGTTGGCGCCAACGGTGCCGTCAGAACCCAGGCCGTAGAACATGGCCCGATAGACATCCTTGCCTTCGATGCTGAAATTTTTGTCATAGTCGAGGCTGGAGTGGGTCACATCATCATTGGGGCCGACGCAGAAGTGATTTTTAGGGGCCATGGTGGCCATATTGTCAAAAACCGCCTTGCACATGGTGGGGGTAAATTCAGCCGAGCCCAGACCGTAGCGGCCAGACAGAATCAAGGGCTGATAGGCGGCGATATTGGTCTCGGTGGCCTCGCCAATGGCGGCCCGCACATCAAGATACAGGGGCTCGCCGGCGGAACCCGGCTCTTTGGTGCGATCAAGGACCGTGATGCGCTCCACCGTGGGGGGCAGGGCATTGACCATGGCCTTGCAGTCGAAAGGCCGGTAAAGGCGGACAATAACCATGCCCACGGCCTTATCCTGGGCCATTAAATAGTCAATGGTGGCGGCCATGGTTTCACAGCCGGAGGCCATCATGACCACCACATCGGTGGCATCGGCATCACCGTAATAGTCAAAGAGATGATACTGCCGACCAGTAATGCCGGCAAATTTGTCCATGGTATCCTGAACGATGCCGGACAGGACATTATAATACTTGTTGACGGTCTCGCGGCCGGTGAAATAGACATCGGGATTCTGAGCGGTGCCACGGATGGTGGGACGATCCGGGCTCAGAGCCCGGGCCCGATGGGCGGCCACCAGATCTTCGTCAATCATGGCGCTCATGTCTTCACGAGAAAGTTCTTCGATCTTCTGAATCTCATGGGAGGTGCGGAAGCCATCAAAGAAATGGACAAAGGGGATGCGGGAGGCCAGAGAGGCCTGGGTGGCAATCAGGGCCATGTCCATGCACTCCTGCACATTCTGGGAGGCCAGCAGGCCCCAGCCGGTCTGGCGAATGGCATTGATATCGCCGTGGTCGCCAAAGATGGAAAGCCCCTGGCAGGCGATGGAGCGAGCGGTGACATGAAAGACGGTGGGGGTCAGCTCACCGGCAATTTTGTACATGTTGGGGATCATCAGCAGCAGTCCCTGCGAGGCGGTGAAGGTCGTGCACAGGGCGCCGGTGGCCAGGGAGCCGTGCAGGGAACCGGCCACGCCGGCTTCCGACTGCATCTGGGTGACGACGGGCACGGAGTTCCAGATGTTTTCCTGTAATCCCGCTGCCTTGGTGTCGGACTCAGCCGCCATGGGGGTGGAGGGGGTGATGGGATAGATGGTGATGACTTCGCTTACGGCATAGGCAACATGGGTACATGCCTGGTTGCCGTCAATGGTGACCAATTTTCGCGACATGGGAAATCTCCTTTTGGTTATATTGTGGTTATAAGTTCAAATTTCTGGTGAATACAATCAGGGCGACACTAACGAGTTCTCAAGGTATCCTTGCGGGAATCAGGGCGCCCTTTATTTCTTGGGCAGATTGCTCAGGTCGTCAAGGCTCTGGGTCACAATGGAGTAGCCCTCCATGTCGGCAATCTCTTTACTCAGGGCTTCGGTGCCCTCGGCGCCGGGCAGAATCCGCACTGAAACCCGTTTGAATCCTGGGCGGGCATCGTTGAATGAGGTGAGAATGGAGAGCATGCGGGCATTGTGCTGTCGGAGTATATCAATCAACTGCGAGACCGATCCGCCAATATCAGCCATATCAATGACGAACTGATAGGCGCCATCCTGAATGCCGGTGGCATGGATGAAGCCCTTGAGAATATCGGATTCAGAGAGCAAGCCTACCAGACTGCCATTTTCGTCCACTATCAGCAGGCCGGAAATCCTCTCGCCCAGCATGACCAGCGCGGCCTTTTCGAGGGTGTCATCCTTTTTGAGGCAGATGGGATTGGTGGTCATAACATCTTTGACCTTCATCTCCGAGAGCAGGTAGTACATCTCATGCAGATCCATGTCGGCCGTGCTGGACGGGGAGGCATCCTTGAGGTCGCGATCGGTGATGATGCCGGCCAGTTTGCCGTGCGATAAAACCGGCAGGCGGCGGATATTGTTCTCTTTCATGGTCCGGGTGGCCCGCATGACCGAGGTGTTGGCGTCAACGGTGAGAATGGTGGTCGCCATCCAGTCTTTTATTAACATACGAATCTCCTTGGGGGTTCAGGCTGTGCGTAAAAGGTTGCACAAATCATGG
>DYNG01000117.1:0-1460 GCA_020721165.1 Desulfocapsa sulfexigens | reverse complement strand
ATAGTTTATTTTTTTTATTGATGCAAGGTATGAATGAAATTGATGAATGAGCGGAGGCAGGGGCATCATGCGGGTCTTGTCTGACCTCTATCTCTCGCATTTATTGGCGTTTTTGGCCCAGCAGCAGGAGTGTGTCTTTCTGGATACCGTCCATCCCGACCCTGAAAACAGTCGGTCCCTGCTTTTTGTGCAACCGGTGCGGCGCTTGCAATGTTGTCTTGGGCCGGCGGCGGATCCAGGGGCCGTCGGCGCCCGGTTTCTGGCGGAGATTGAAGCGGCGCTGGAGGCTGGTTTTTTTGTGGCCGGCTGGTTCAGCTATGAGTTTGGCTATCTGCTGGAAGAACGGCTGGCCGGTCTGCTTTCCCGTCCTGCGGATAGTGCGGAGATTTTGGCCGAGGTGGGGGTCTTTAATCAACCCCTGGTCTTTGACCACCATTCCGGTCGGGGCGATTTTCCTTTTTTTGCGGAAACTTCCCCCTTCCCGCATCTTCCCTGTCAGCTCAGGAATATTCGGCCCTCACTGAGTCAAGGAGAGTACCTTCAGGCCATTCGGGCCATTCAGGACTATCTTCAGGCCGGGGATTCGTATCAGGTAAATTATACCCTGAAACTGCTTTTTGAGGCGCACGGTTCGCCGGAGGCCCTTTACACCCTGCTCAGACGGAGCCAGTCGGCGCCCTACGGGGCCTACCTTCGTTTTGGCAAGCGGCATATCCAGTCCTTTTCGCCGGAACTTTTTTTGAAAAAAGAAAAGGGGGTTCTGACGGTGCGGCCCATGAAGGGCACCCTCCCCCGAGGACGATTTCCTCAGGAAGATGAACAGCAGGCCCGGCTTCTTCGCCATGATCCCAAGAATCGCAGTGAAAATGTGATGATTGTGGATCTGCTGCGAAACGATCTGGGCCGCTTGTCGTGCCATCTGGGTGATGCCCCGGTGCGGACCCGTTCTCTCTTTGATGTTGAACGATACGAAACCCTGTGGCAGATGACCTCCACGGTGGTGGCCGAAGCGATGACAGGCCCGGCGGGGATGGCCGCTGACCGGAGCGCGGGGGGAGAAGAAAAGAAGGTGTCGCTCACCACCCTTTTTCGGGCCCTGTTTCCCTGCGGATCGGTGACCGGCGCCCCGAAAATCCGCACCATGGAAATTATCAATGAACTGGAGCCTGGTCGTCGGGGTGTCTATACCGGCGCCATTGGCTATCTGGCGCCCAATGGCAACGCCTGCTGGAGCGTGCCCATTCGCACTCTCTGTCTGCATGGGGGCCTGGGCGAAATGGGCATCGGCTCCGGCATTATCGCCGACTCCGATCCTGAGCAGGAGTGGCAGGAATGCCTGCTCAAGGCCCGTTTTTTGACCCATCCGGCCCCCGTCTTTCACCTCATTGAGACTTTATTGTGGGAGCCTGGCTCTGGTTATTGGCTGCGAAATGAGCATTTATGCCGTTTGGCAAGTTCCG
>DYNG01000116.1 GCA_020721165.1 Desulfocapsa sulfexigens | reverse complement strand
CGACGGGCCGCCTCCCTGCATCCCGTCGAGGCCCTGCGGGCGGAATAGCTCGTTTGCCTTCCCGTTCACGCCCTGATTGAGAAATGGAATTACAAACGGGGCACAAGCCTTGCCGCAATCTGGTGCGCCAGGGTACGATTACTGGCCTTACTGGTGTTACCCACCGTTATCAGAAGATACACCTCGCCCCGTAACACATGCAACCCTGGCACCCCCCAGAAGGCATCATCTCCAATCCCTGCCACCGGCTCCACGGGACTGAGCATCTGTTTGGTCGTGGCGTAGATGGCTGGCGCGCTTTGTCCGCTGGCGCGAACCTTGGCGCTCATATCGCCGGTGCGGGTGATGGAAATCTGGACCAGACGGTCGGAGCCGGTCGCGGTGTACAGGCACATTTTTTGTCCCAGCGGATTTTTTGTCTCTTGTAGCTCCGGTGCCCGCACAGCTTCGCCAATCAGGGTTTCGACCTCTCCTTGACTCAGAAGTTCGCACGGGTTGGACGCCCCGCCGGCCAGGGCCGTTGTCAGGGGAAGCGTTCCGGTGATGAGCACGACCAGCGCGATTGTGCAAGAATGCTTCATGAGCTGTACTCCTGAAGAAAAATTCATAACGATCCACTCTTCTCAGTCTCCCGATGACCTTTGGACAGAGAAGAATCATAACGAACCAGATATAACTCCGCAAGGGTCAAAAAGGCGGTCATAATCAACGGTCCGTAAATAATGCCCAAGGCTCCATAAACCGCCAATCCGCCCATAAAAGAGAGAAAAACCAGCAGGGTGTGCATTTTTACCTGTCCGCCAATCAGTTTGGGTTTAATAACCGATTCGATGGTAAAAGAGAGGAGCATATAAAAGAGAAAAAGAAAGATACCAATGCCAATTTTTCCATTCATTCCTAAAAACAGCGCCGTAGGGATGATGACCACCAGGCCGACGCCGACGATGGGCAGAAAACCGACCAGCGCCATGACACAGCCCCAGAGCAGAGGCGATTTCAGTCCAAGGAGGGCAAAGGCCACTCCGGCAATCACCCCCTGCAGAACACCACCAATCAGGTTTCCCTTGAGCAGGGCATTCGCGGTCTCTTCAAACTTGCTCAGCAACAGTTGATCTTCATGATCAGGAAGCGGTGACAGGCGGATAAAAAAGGCAATCAGTCTTTCCTGGTCTATCAGAAGAAAGAAGATGATCAGAATCATCATGATGAAGAGGGCCAGAAACTGTAATACATTGGCAGCCCAGGAACTGGCCTGATTATAGAGAAAAAAAACGCCGGTTTTGACCAGCGAAGACAGAGCCTCGGTAAGCTGGCTGGGCTCAAGATCAATGCCAAACCCATGCATGAAGGCCTGAAATTTTGCCGCCATGGGGTTTTCCTGAAGAAAGGCTTGGGCCTTTATGCCAAGACCACTGTCCCGACCCCATTGATAAAGGCTGAGAGCCTCGTTTGATAAAGCGCCAATAAACAGAAGCAGAGGGATAAAGACCAGAAAAATGATAAAGAAACAGGTCAGGATGGAAGCAAGATGCGGCGACACTCTGTTTTTATGAAAAAAGAGATAGAATGGCCGAAACAGGCTGGCTAACAGAAAAGAGAGCACCAGAATAGACCAGAATGGCCAGAGAATGCGCCCCAGGAAAAGGATGGAGAGCAAGAAAATAAACAAAAAATATCGGGACTCCAAAGAATATGGCCGAAGGATATCACTGGTCTTTGACGGCTGGCTATGATTCATGACCCAGACAAGAAAGGTTTAAAGGGAGAAAAATGAGAATTCAAGTTGCATTTTTTAAAAGAGACAGGTAATTCAGTATCATTTCATCAATGGGGCCCAATAGCGAAAGAACGATGGGGTGGCATGATCAGCACAGGCAACACCTTTTCACTATAGAACTTCATCGGCGGAAAGCAAAGTGAAATACACCATTGATGACAACGAAAATACCGGCGGAAGCGCGTATAAGTGACTTATCAGGGTGAAGATGATTAACAACAGAGGAATATCATGTGGGAAAATCTGGAAATAGGCCTGGAAAAGGCAGATCCGGCGCAATTGAAGGTCAAGCCTGCCCAGGAAAACCTTGGTTTTGGGGCCCATTTTACCGATCACATGTTTTTAATGGAGTGGAACCGGCAAAAGGGCTGGCATAACGCCAAGGTTTGCCCATACCAGCCATTTGTCCTCGATCCGGCGGCGATGGTCTTTCATTATGGCCAGGCAATTTTTGAAGGGCTGAAGGCCTACAAGAATGAGAATGGCCAGATCCATCTCTTTCGCCCGCAGGATAATCTGGAACGGATGAACGATTCCGCCCTGCGCCTGTGTATGCCCCGCTTGCCCGTTGAAAAGGTTTTCAAGGGCCTGAAGGCCCTGGTCTATCTTGATCGCGATTGGATCCCGACCCTTCCCGGCGCCACCTTGTATATCCGTCCCACCATGATTGCCGTTGAAGCGGCTCTTGGCGTTCGCCCGGCCGGACACTATTATTTTTTTATTATCATGAGTCCAGTGGGAGCCTACTATCGGGAAGGATTCAGTCCCACCAGAATTTTTGTGACCGATACCTTCGTGCGGGCTGTAAAGGGTGGGGTTGGCCATGTGAAAACCGCCGGCAATTATGCCGCCAGCATCATGGCCGCCGAAGAGGCCCATAAGGCGGGATACACCCAGGTTTTATGGCTGGACGCCTGTGATCGCAAATCCATCGAGGAGGTGGGAACCTCAAACATCTTTTTCATGATTGCCGACGAACTCATCACCCCGCCCCTGAGCGGTTCCATCCTCCCCGGCATCACCCGTGACTCTGTGATCCAACTTGCCCGCAGGCGGGGAGTGAAGGTGACGGAACGACCGATCACCATTGATGAGGTCATTGCGGCCTCCGCTGACGGCTCCCTGCAGGAGGCCTTTGGCACCGGCACGGCGGCGGTCATTTCACCGGTGGGAGAATTCTGTTACCAGAACCACAAATATCTGGTCAACAATGGCGCCACCGGCCCTCTGGCCCAGTGGCTGTTTGACGAATTGCAGGCCATTCAAAATGGCCTGCAACCAGACCCGTTCAAATGGATCACCCGGGTGGGTTAAAGACGATCTCCCTGGGCCTTGGTCAGGTTGTCAACCAGGAGCGGAAAGCGCCGTCGTGCCATCACGCTCACCGCCCGTTAGCTCGGGCACCAGAATCCCGTCTTCTGCCGGACCAGGATAACCTGTTGAAAAGGGGTGGATGTTTTTTTGACATCCACCCCTTGATTTTTTAATAAGCTGGCCTATAGTCTTGCCCAGTTTTAGGGGGGCTCTGCGCACAGAGGCCCCCCGTGTTAATGGTAGGGGGCGGATGCCCAATTTTTCAACAACAAAATCGTGTGGGAGGAAATACATGAAAATTCGTCCATTGAATGATCGTCTTCTGGTAAAACGGCTGGAGGAAATAACCAAAACCGCCGGTGGAATCATCATTCCTGACAGCGCCAAAGAAAAGCCTGCTGAGGGTGAAATTATTGCCGTCGGACCCGGAAAAGTTAATGACAAAGGCGATAGAGTCGCCTTGCAGGTCAAGACCGGAGATCGAGTCCTCTTTTCCAAATATGGCGGCACCGAAGTCAAGCTTGATGGCGTTGATTATCTAATCATGCGTGAAGATGATATCATGGGTGTCATTGAGTAAGTTGTCGTCAAAACAACTCACATTTATTTAGCTTGGCGTACGGCCCCTGAAAAACCGTCATAGAAGTGAAAAAAATCCCCGTTTCCGGGGAATATGAATATCAAAGGAGATTAATAATGGCTGGAAAAGATATTAAATACGGCGTAAAGGCCCGCGAGTCCATCCTCGTTGGGGTGAATACCCTGGCAAATGCGGTAAAAGTAACCTTGGGTCCCAAAGGGCGGAATGTTTTAATCGAAAAATCTTATGGCGCCCCGACCATCACCAAAGACGGTGTGACTGTGGCCAAAGAGATTGAACTGACCGACAAATTTGAAAACATGGGCGCCGCCATGGTCCGTGAAGTCGCCTCCAAGACCTCGGATGTGGCTGGTGACGGCACCACGACCGCCACGGTTCTGGCCCAGGCCATTTATACCGAAGGCGTAAAGCTGGTTGCTGCTGGCGGCAACCCCATGGAGATCAAGAGAGGCATTGACAAGAGCGTTGCCGCCATTGTTGACGAGCTCAAGAAAATCGCCACCCCCACCAAAGAACAGAAGGAAATCGCCCAGGTTGGCACCATCTCTGCCAACAGCGACGAGACCATCGGCAATATCATCGCCGAGGCCATGGATAAAGTCGGCAAGGAAGGGGTTATCACCGTCGAGGAGGCCAAATCCATGGACACCACCCTTGATGTGGTCGAGGGTATGCAGTTCGATCGCGGCTATCTTTCACCCTATTTTGTCACCGATGCCGACCGCATGGAAGTCAACATGGAAGACCCCTATTTCCTCATTGTCGAGAAAAAGGTCTCCAGCATGAAGGATCTTCTGCCCGTGCTTGAATCCGTCGCCAAAATGGGTCGCGGCCTGTTCATCGTGGCCGAGGATGTGGATGGCGAAGCTCTGGCCACCCTGGTTGTCAACAAACTGCGCGGCACCCTGAATGTGGCTGCGGTCAAGGCCCCGGGCTTTGGTGATCGCCGCAAGGCCATGCTGGAGGATATTG
>DYNG01000115.1 GCA_020721165.1 Desulfocapsa sulfexigens | reverse complement strand
CTTGTCTATCCCCCGTCCCAGGTCTTTTCCCCGGTCATCTCCTTTGCCGTTCATGCCAAACAGGGAGAAGAGGAAAAACTCTTTTCCGCCCTTACCCGTATCCTTGATGAAGACCTGACCCTCCGCCTGACCCGCGATCCCCAAACCTGCGAAGTGCTGCTGTCCGGGATGGGGAAGGTCCATCTGGAGGTGGTGGGGGCCCGCATCAAGAAAAAATTCGGGGTGGCAATGGAGCTTTCCCTACCGAAAATCGCCTACAGAGAGACGATTAAGGGCACGGCCCGGGTGCAGGGCAAACACAAGAAACAGAGCGGCGGTCACGGTCAGTACGGCGATTGTACCATTGAGATCAGGCCCCTGCCCCACGGCTCCGGCTTTGTCTTTGAAGACAAGATTGTGGGAGGCGTTATCCCGCAACAGTACCGGCCCGCCGTCGAAAAAGGGATTCAGGAGGCCATGGAAAAAGGGGTGCTGGCCGGCTATCCGGTGGTTGATCTGCAAATTACCCTGGTGGATGGCTCCTATCACACCGTTGATTCCTCGGAAATGGCCTTCAAGATGGCGGGTTCGCTGGCCTTCAAAAAAGGGGCCCAGGAGGCGGGCCTGGTCTTGCTGGAGCCCTATGCAAAAATAACGATTCGAGTGGGCAAAGAGTCGGTCGGCGACATTATGGGAGACATGAATTCACGACGGGGCAAGGTGATGGGCATAGATAGCGATGCCGGCCAGGAGGTTATCATAGCCCAGGCGCCGATGGCGGAAGTGCAGTGTTATGCCACCGATCTCACCGCCATGACCGGTGGTATGGGCTCATTTACGGTGGCCTTTTCGCACTATGAAGAGGCGCCAGCCCATATTGCCAGTAAAATCATCGCCGACAACAGCAAATGACTTCCTGCGAAAATCATCCTCAGCCATTCAGTTGCGCGGTGCTCACCATGAGCGACAAAGGTTCTCGGGGTGAGCGACTGGATGAAAGCGGGGCCATGCTCCAGGATCTGTTGCAGGGCGAGGGGTATCATCTCCAGGCCTACAAGATGGTGCCCGACCAGATTGAGGCGATCACCAGCGCCCTGGTGCAGTGGGTGGATGAAGAGCGGATTGATCTTATTGTCACCACCGGCGGCACCGGGGTTTCTCCCAGCGATGTAACCCCCGAGGCCATGCGCCTGATTCTCGACCGGGAGATTCCGGGCATGGGCGAGGCCATGCGGGCCGCCAGCCTGCTCAAAACCCCCCACGCCATTCTTTCCCGGGCCATGGCCGGAATCAGAAAACGGAGCCTGATCATCAACCTGCCCGGTAGCACCCGGGCCGCCCGCGAAAATATCGAAGTCCTTCTTCCGGCCCTGCCCCACGCCCTGGATAAAATCCAGGGCGGAACCAGTGATTGCGCCAAGAGCTGAAATGAAGCAAGGGGTGGTGTCTCAACAAGTCGTATTGTTGTAATTTCTCAGATACTGGCCTTGACTGGTCAGTGACGAATTTTCTCAATTTCCCCTGCTCTTACGCCTGAGAGTAACCCTTCCTCTTTTCGACTCATGAAAACCAAAACCCCGGAAATCCTGATTGCCCGGCACTGGCATCACCTGCCCGCAGATGAGGTCTTTGATCTGCTGGACGGTAATCGTGAACAGGGGCTTGACCGTTTTGCCGTCGAGCATCGTCTGGCCACCTTTGGCCCCAATACCCTGACCGTCCACCAGGGACAGGGGCCGCTGCTTCGTTTTCTGCTCCAATTTCATCAGCCCTTAATCTATATACTGATTGCCTCGGGCCTGATTACGGCTTTTTTAGGAGAATGGGTGGATTGCGGAGTTATCTTCGGGGTGGTTCTGGTCAATGCCTGTGTTGGTTATATGCAGGAGGCCAAGGCCGTGAATGCCCTGGCGGCCTTGAACAAAACCATGATCACCGAGGCCACCGTTTTGCGCCAGGGAGAAAAAAGACGGCTGGCGGCAGCAGAGCTGGTTCCTGGCGATGTTGTCTTTTTACAGAGTGGCGATAAGGTGCCAGCCGATATGCGCCTGTTTCAGGTTCGTGACCTCCAGATCGCCGAGGCGGCCCTGACCGGAGAATCGGCGCCGATAACCAAGGAGCATGGCCCGCATCCCCATGACACCGCTCTGGCCGACCGGCACAACATGGCCTATGCCTCCACCCTGGTCACCAACGGTCAGGGCGCGGGCATCGTCACTGCCACCGGCGATGACACCGAGGTTGGTCGCATCTCGGAACTCATTTCCAGCGCCGAGGCCCTGGCCACCCCGCTCACCCGCAAAATCAGCGCCTTCAGCAATGTTCTGCTCTATATCATTCTGATTTTAGCGGCCCTGACCGTGCTGGTTGGTTTTTTGCGGGGCCAGAGTTTTCTTGACTCGTTTATGGCGGCAGTGGCCCTGGCGGTGGGAGCCATTCCCGAAGGACTGCCAGCGGCCGTCACTATTACGCTGGCCATCGGGGTGGCCAGAATGGCCAAAAAACGGGCCATTATCCGCAAACTGCCGGCGGTTGAGACCCTGGGCAGCACCACGGTGATCTGCACCGATAAGACCGGAACTCTCACCGAAAACCAGATGACCGTGCAGGAAATCATGGCCGGCAGCCAGTTTTTTGCTGTTGAGGGAACTGGCTATAATCCTGAGCGAGGCGGGATTTTCCTCCTGAAACCCGGTGGCGAGAAAGAAAAGGAGCCGACCTTTTCTTCGGCCCTGATTGAATGCCTGCGGGCGGGCCTGCTCTGCAATGACAGTCAGCTGGTGGAAAAAGATGGTCTCTGGCAGGCGCAGGGAGACCCCACCGAAGCGGCCCTGTTGACGGCGGCCCGCAAATGCCCGTCATTGCGGGGACTATCTCAGGAAAATGGGGCTGGAGCCAGACGAATAGACACCGTTCCCTTTGAATCTGCCTTTCAGTATATGGCCACCCTGCACGAGTCTTCTCGTGACAGCCAGCGGATTATCTATATGAAAGGGGCGGTGGAGGCCATTCTGGGCCGCTGTCAGCAGCAGATGGAGGCTGAAGGCGGATTGGCGCCCATTGACGGGGCCGCGATCTCCCGGGCCGTGCAGGCGATGGCCAACCAGGGGCTGCGGGTCTTGGCCCTGGCCAGAAAGGATGGCGCTCATGATCTCAACGAACTCAGCCATGACCACCTGCACTCGGGCCTCATCTTCCTGGGGTTGCAGGCCATGATTGATCCACCCCGACCAGAGGCCATTTCTGCCGTCGCCACCTGTCAGGCCGCCGGCATCAAGGTCAAGATGATCACCGGCGATCATCCGGCAACGGCCGTGGCCATCGCCAGAAAAATTGGCCTGCTTCCCCCCTCTTCCCTGGATTCTTCTTCATCCCCGGTGGTTTCGGCGCTGACTGGCGCTGAGCTGGCCGCTCTTACCGATGCCGAACTCATTGTCCGGGCCAACGACACCACAGTCTTTGCCCGGGCGACACCCGAGCAGAAACTTCGTCTGGTGGAGGCCCTGCAGGCCAGCGGATTCGTGGTGGCCATGACCGGCGATGGGGTCAATGACGCGCCGGCCCTGAAACGGGCCGATATCGGGGTGGCAATGGGCATCACCGGCACCGAAGTGGCCAAGGAGGCAGCCGCCATGATCCTGACCGATGATAATTTCAGTTCCATTGAGGCCGCCGTCGAAGAGGGGCGCGGGGTTTTTGATAACCTGATTAAATTCATCACCTGGACTTTGCCGACCAATCTGGGCGAAGGCCTGGTGATCATGGTCGCCATCTTTCTGGGGGTCACCCTGCCCATCCTGCCGGTGCAGATTTTGTGGATCAACATGACCACGGCCGGATTCCTGGGCCTGGCCCTGGCCTTTGAACCCAAGGAGCCGGGCATCATGCGCCGGCCTCCCCGCAATCCGCAAACCCCCCTCCTCTCCAGACCGGTCATTTTCCGCATCATTCTGGTCAGCGTCCTGATGCTGGCCGGCGCCTTTGCCCTTTTTCTCTGGGAACAATCGGCAGGCGCTCCTCTGGCCGTGGCCCGCACCACCGCCGTCAATGTCTTTGTCATGATTGAACTTTTTTACCTGTTCAACTGTCGCTCCCTGGAAAAGACGCCCTTTCGCCTGGGATTTTTCTCCAACCCCTGGGTCCTGGCCGGCGCCGGCGCCATGTTTCTGTTGCAGATCGCCTACACCTATCTGCCCCTGATGAACCGGCTGTTTCAGAGCGCTCCCATCACCTCGTCGGCCTGGGGCCGGATCATGGCCGTGGGTCTGGTCTGTGGTGTGGTGGTTGAAGGGGAAAAATGGCTGTGGACACGGATGGGAAAAGGAAGGTGATTGGTAACTACTCAGCACCCCAACCGGGGCGTCGGCCTCTAATATAAGAGTATCTTTTTCGATATGTGATGGTCAACGGTGCGTGGAACGCACCCTACACGCTACACCTATCTGCCCCTGATGAACCGGCTGTTTCAGAGCGCTCCCATCACCTCGTCGGCCTGGGGCCGGATCATGGCCGTGGGTCTGGTCTGTGGTGTGGTGGTTGAAGGGGAAAAATGGCTGTGGACCAGGATAGGGAAAGGAAGGTGAAGCGAAGAAGCTCAGGTAGAATTGGGGAGCAATACAATAAGGGCCTCGGCAGAAATAAATCATCCCGTCTTGCTTGTCTTTTCGGCCATCTTCTTCGTCACGGAAAG
>DYNG01000114.1:2753-4676 GCA_020721165.1 Desulfocapsa sulfexigens | reverse complement strand
TCCGCCAAGGATCTGGGAACGGGCAAGGAGCAGTCCATCCGCATTACCGCCTCTTCCGGTCTTTCCAAGGAAGACATCGAGAAGATGACCCGTGACGCCGAACTGCACGCCGAGGAAGACAAGAAACGCCGTGAGCTGGTGGATACCCGGAACAGCGCCGATGCCATGATTCACGCCACCGAGAAGAGTCTCAAGGATCTCGGTGACAAAGTGGACTCTGAGACCAAGCACAAGGTTGAGAAAGAGATCGCCAATGTCAAGGCCGTTGCCAGTGGCGATGATATTGATGTTCTGAAAAGCGCCATTGAGGCCCTGACCACCGCTTCTCATAAGCTGGCAGAACTTATGTACGCCCAGGCCTCCCAGCAACAGGCGCCTGGCGGAGATCACACCAGCGGCGCGGCTGGCGGGTCGGCCTCCAAGGACGATGATGTGGTGGATGCCGATTTTGAAGAGGTAAAAGACGACAAGAAGTAAAAAAATAAGCAACAGGCTGGCATGGGAGTGAGGAAGGACATTTTTCTCACTCCCATTTTTTTTGCCACTGCGGTATGGTGTCTCGTCAGCAGTTGTCGGTCAATGGCCCTCTTTCCACGAAGCATTTGCAACAGGACCGCGAAGGCCAGCGAGGAGCGACGAGACCGTAGAAAGATGAGAGCGAGGAGTTGCGCAACGAAGCCAACCAAGGTATTGATTTGCATGCATCATAGAATTAATTTTTACCGTTGAATATTATGAAAATACTCTCAGGAATCCAGCCCTCTGGCCAGCTTCACATTGGCAATTATTTTGGCATGATGCAGACCATGATTGCCCACATGGAATCTTCAGAACTTTTTGTCTTTATTGTTGATCTCCATGCCATGACCTCGGTTCATGATCGCAATCGCCTGGCTGCGGGCACGCTGGAGGCGGCGGCTGATTTTCTGGCCCTGGGGCTTGATCCCGAACAATGCACCTTCTGGGTGCAGTCGGATGTGCCGGAGGTGTGTGAATTAACCTGGATTCTCTCGACTCTGGCCCCCATGGGTCTGATTGAACGATGTCACTCCTATAAGGATAAGATTGCCAATGGCATTGAGCCCAGTCATGGCTTGTTCTCCTATCCGGTTTTGATGGCCGCTGATATTCTCCTGTATCAGGCGGATCAGGTGCCAGTCGGGCAGGATCAAAAGCAGCATCTGGAGGTGGCCCGTGATCTGGCCCAGAAGTTTAATCATACCTTTGGTGAAACCTTTGTGGTGCCGGAACCGGCCATCAATAAGGCGGTGGCCACAGTGCCAGGGCTTGATGGCCGGAAGATGTCAAAATCTTACGACAATACCATTCCCCTTTTTCTTGAAGGCAAGGCCTTGAAGAAAAGAATCATGGCCATCGAGACCGATGCCACCCCAGTGGAGGCCCCCAAAAACCCTGATGCCTGCAACCTTTTCGCCTTGTTGAAGCTTTTTGCCTCCCCTGAACGACTACAGGAGGTTCGTGATCTGTATGTCAACGGGGGAGCGGCCTACGGCTATATCAAGCTGGAATTGCTCGATCTCGTCAGCAATCATTTTGCGGAGGCGAGAAAGAAAAAGACCGATTATCTGGCCGATCCGGCCTCGTTACGGGAGATTCTGCGCAAAGGGGCGGAAAAGGCGCGGGCCAAGGCCGTGCTGACAATGGATATGGTGCGGGAACGGGTGGGATTGAAATATTAAGGGCATCTTGAAAAGGTGCACAGCGACATTGAGCTCACAGCAAAAAAGGCGCTCCCTGTTTTCAGGGAACGCCTTTTTTGTTTTTTTTTCTATGTCAGATGCTGGAATTTGGCACGACACAAGAGAATGCAAACTCTGCGAGCAAGAAAAAACCCTTGCTCGCAGAGTAATAAAGTCAGATGGAGCATAGCAAACGCCGCGCCAGAAAACAGCGGAACAGACT
>DYNG01000114.1:0-2653 GCA_020721165.1 Desulfocapsa sulfexigens | reverse complement strand
GGCATAAGAGCCCGTAAGCTCTGCGAGCAAGAAAAAGCCCTTGCTCGCAGAGCAATAAAGTCAGATGGAGCATAGCAAACGCCGCGCCAGAAAACAGCGGAACAGACTGCTGTTTTCTGGACGCGGCATAAGAGCCCGTAAGCTCTGCGAGCAAGAAAAAGCCCTTGCTCGCAGAGCAACGGGCTCTAAAAATCCACCAGCTCCACATCGAAGACCATGGTGGCGTTGGGAGGAATCGGGCCGCGGCCGGAGGGGCCATAACCAAGGTGCGCGGGGATGATCAGGGTTCGTTTCTCTCCTTTGGTCATGGACAAGAAGGCTTCATCCCAACCTTTGATGACTCGCCCGCCGCCCACCGGAAAACTGATGGGTTCGCCCCGGTCAACCGAGCTGTCAAATTTGGTGCCATCCAGCAGTTTGCCGGTGTAGTGGGCCTTGACCATGGCACCAGAGGCTGGCTTTTCACTGCCCGCTCCTTTCTGGGTTACTACAAATTGCAGACCAGACGGGGTGGTGACGGCCTCCGGCCATCGTTGTTTGATCAGCTTGGCCTGGGCCTCCATGCCCGCCAGCTCTTTTTCCTTGCCTCGTTTATCCAGACCGGCAAGCAGACTGTCAAAGGCGGCCTGGTCACTGGTGAATCCCTGGGCCTTGGCCCCTACCCTGATAATCTCCACCGATTTCAGTTTGTCGCCGCCCTTGATTTTATTGACCACATCCTGGCCTTCCACGACATGACCAAAAACGGTATGCTTGCCATCCAGCCACGGGGTGGCGACATGGGTAATGAAAAACTGACTGCCGTTGGTGCCCGGGCCGGCATTGGCCATGGAGAGAATGCCAGGACCGGAGTGTTTAAGGCTGGGGTCAATCTCGTCGGGGAAGGTGTAGCCCGGGCCGCCGGTGCCGGTTCCCAGGGGGCAGCCGCCCTGAATCATGAAATCGGGGATCACACGATGAAACGACAGGTCGTCGTAGAATCTGGCCCCTCCTTTGCCTGCCCCTCCGCCAAGATTTTTGGTGCCCTCGGCCAGACCCACAAAATTAGCCACCGTCAGAGGAGTCTTTTCAAATTCCAAAACGCAGACGATGTCGCCCTTGGCGGTGATAAATTTAGCGTAAAGCCCGTCCTTGAGTTGTGTTGCGGCCATGAGATGTGCTCCCGAGAAAATGAAAAAAAAGATAAAAGAAGAGAATATCCGGAAAGATAATCGCCAATAATTCGTCATGATGAAGAGGCCTGTGAGGTTGAAGGGGGGGGCTCGGTATCGTCTTTTTCCGTATCCACAAAGATAAGCGCCTTTCCCTCGGAGAGGGCGGTGGCCACCTTTAAGCGAGCTACAGCGATGATCCGTTGGACGGTTCCCCGGGAAACACCCATGAATTTTCCCGCTTCTTCCTGGGTCAGTTCGTCGCGATCACAGAGGCGCAAAGCCTCCAACTCGTCTCGATACAGTTCAATCCGGTCAAGCCTGCTTAACGGGATGCCAGTGGGTTTAAAGGATTTGCCACAGAAATTACCTTGACAGAGTCGTATTTTTTTGGGTCGTGGAGACATGTTTATTTTTAAGTTGTTCAAAGTGAGAAGAGGGAGACCGTTGCCTCGCGGCAACGACGATTATTGATGAAAGGATAATCAGAGCCACGGAGACGCTAAAATAACTATGGCAGTTTGGGGAGACAACACCACAAACTGCCATAAACTTTTTTATATACTGTAGAAAGAAGAATAAATCAACGAATGAAGACAAGCCTTCTATTCAGAAGTCGTTTTCAATGGGCCAAAAATCAGTGATGACAGGCGCTGCCTCCGCCACAGGCCTGATCTGCCTGCATAACCGGCAGTTTTCCAGCGACAAAATGTTCAATCACCGCGCCGGCATCGGGAATACTGTTTCTGTCAGCCCAATAGACGGAAATACCCACCTGATTAAAACCCTGCAAAGGACGGGCGCCGATGCCGCCGACCACAATGGCGTTGACCCTGGCGCTGCTCAGGGTGTTGACCGGCACCATGCAACCACCGGAGCCATGTTGGGGCGTGGGAATTGTCTCCACGGTCTTGATCGAATTGTCGGCATTGAGTTCCACAATGGTGAAGACATCGCAATGACCGAAATGATCAGAACGACTGGCCTGCATTCCGCCGGGATTATTGGTTGGAATCGCTATACGCATTTTTCTCTTTCCTTTCTAATATGTTAATATTTTTACCCTTTAAGCCGGACTGTCAAGACCGGCATGGGACTTTTTTTCACCACCCCGCGGGCAACGCTGCCCAAAAGGAGATCATCTATGGCACTATGACCGTGCGTCCCAAGAACAACAAGGTCAAATCCGCCTTCAATCGCCATTCTTACAATCTGCTCCACCGGATGGCCAACCTTTATTGCCACGACAGGCTCTATCAAACAGTTATCCAACTCACTCCCCGCTTCCTGACAAAGGGCGTGGATTCGCTCGACAACCGCTTTTTTGCTTTTCTCAAGCCCTTCTGTGTAAAAACTGTTGAGCTTGTCCTGGCTAAAATGACTGGCCAGATCATACCCCATCCCTGTGGACATTTCCTCCACCAGATCAGGGATCACATTGATAACGGTCAATGCCGCCTCATACTCGTGCGCCAGACTGATGGCATAATGGGCCGCCTTTT
>DYNG01000113.1 GCA_020721165.1 Desulfocapsa sulfexigens | reverse complement strand
ACAGAGTTGTAAAGTCTAATATTAACAGTGTGTTAAGTGGCGATTTTGGAAGCATGTAATATTGCCGTTCGCCTAACGAGATCTGCTTGGGGATTTTTCAACTTTTTAAGGGACTGTCACGCAAGGGGCCGCTAAGAAAAATCGTGCGCACTGTAGCCATGTTATTCCATTACGCTTTCAAGATGGAGCTTGTTCCTGATTCTTTCCCAATATCAGCGAGAATGCTTGCTACCATCTTGATTGCGAATTGGAATTATTACAACCAGTTACGCCGACCACGAGGCTAAAAAAGCCGGAGTTGTTTTTTCGACGGTGTGGTCAGCTGTCAGCGGGACAGAGAGGGATGATGAGCATATTGATACAGGGGCCGACTGGCTCGTGGGCGTGGAATAGGGGTGGTGGAAGATGAAGAGAACAATGAATGGATGGGGACACTGTTTTTTCCCGGTGGCCGTGCTGCTGATGGGGCTGATCGGGCTGGTCGGCTGTAAGGGTGGCCATGAAAAACCGCCCGTCCCGGCGTCGTTGCCGGCGGTTCAGGTGCGTGTGCAAAAGGTGGCGGAAGAACAACTGGGCTCGCGGATTGAGGTGGTGGGAACGGTACAGGCGGTGGAACGGGCCGCCATCGCCGCCCGGCTGAGTGGTCAGATCATCGAGATGCCCGTGGTCTTGGGCTCCCAGGTTCAGCAGGGGGATCTCCTGGTCAGAATGAGCGCGGCGGAGATCTCGGCCCGTCTGCTGCAGGCCAGGGGGCAGGTGGACTTGGTGCATCGGAATCTGGCCCGGGAGGAGAGGCTTTTGCAACAGAACGCTTCCACCGCAGAGACGGTCAAGGGCTTGCGGGACCAGGCCCGCATTGCCGAGGCGGCCAGGAAAGAGGCGGAAAGCATGGCGCAGTATGTCACCATTACCGCTCCTTTTGCCGGCACGATTACCCGTAAGGTCGCCAGTGTTGGCGATCTGGCCTCTCCGGGGGTGATCCTGCTGGAGATGGAAAACCCCTTGGCCCTGCAGGTGGTGGCCCAGGTTCCTGAAGCCCTGGTGTTGGCCCTGCAGAAGGGGGATCGGTTGCCGGTGTCGGTGCCGGCGGCGGCTGTCAATACCGAGGGTGAAGTGGCGGAAGTGGCTCCGGCCACGGATCCAGCCACACGGACGGCGCCGGTCAAAATCAATATTGCCTCCGCTCCCAATCTCCGGGCCGGGCAATTTGCGCGGGTGGCGCTGGTGAGCGCCGCAGGGGCAAAGGCCCTGGTCGTCGGTGAGACGGCGGTTCTGCCCTTTGGCCAGATGGAGCGGGTCTTTGTGGTGGAGGATAACACGGCCCGATTGCGCCTGGTACGAACTGGCGCCCATCGGGAGGGGAGGGTGGAGATTCTGGCGGGCCTTAACGCCGGCGACCAGGTGGTGGTTGGCGGCCAGGAGCAGGTGCAGGATGGTCAAGCCGTGCTGGTCTCCCTCGAAGAACAACCCCGTGGGGAGCAGCCATGAGCGGGGAGAATTTTGACAAACCGGGTTTTGCCGGTCGGATTGCCGCCCTCTTTGTCAACTCCCGTCTAACCCCGGTGGGCATTCTGGCCTCCCTGCTTCTGGGCCTGCTGGCCATTGTCATGCTGCCACGGGAAGAAGAGCCGCAGATCAAGGTGCCGATGATTGATGTCCTGGTGTCCATGCCTGGCGCCTCGTCCAAGGAGGTGGAGGAACGGCTGTCCATTCCCATGGAAAAACTGCTCTACGAACTGCCGGGGGTTGAATATATCTACTCCACCTCCCTGTCTGGCCAATCCCTGATTGTGGTGCGGTTTTTCGTGGGTGAAGACCTGGAGACCTCGATTGTCCGGCTCAACCAGAAGCTGGCCACCAATTTTGACCGCATTCCCTCTGGGGTTTCGCCCCCGCTGGTTAAACCCCATATCATTGATGATGTTCCCATCCTCGCCCTGACATTTCATGGCGAAAACTACGACCACTATACTCTGCGACGGGTGGCGGCCCAGGTCAATGATGCCATTAAAAGTATTCCCAAGGTCGCGGAAACCACCCTGATTGGCGGAGCTCGGCGGCAGGTGCGGGTCTTGTTTGACCCCATGCTGCTGGCGGCCCGCAATCTGACCGTCACCGAAATCATCCCCCGGATTCAGCAGGCCAACCGCCAGGATTATTCGGGCCAGCTCAAGGGTCAAAATCAGGAAATTCTTCTGCAAACCGGCAGATTTCTGCACAGCGCCAAAGAGATTGGCCGTCTGGTGGTGGGGGTGGCCGATGGTCGTCCCGTTTACCTGGACGAGGTGGCCCGCATCCTTGATGGGCCCCAGGAGCCGGACAATTTCGTCCTCTTTGGCGAGGCCGGCGCGCAGGGGAACAAGGTGCCCGAGGCGGCGGTGACCCTGTCGGTGGCCAAACGGCCCGGGGCCAATGCGGTGAGCGTCGTTCAGGAGGTCACCCGCAAGGTGGAGGCTCTCAAGGGCACGCTTATTCCCGCTGATCTGAGCGTGACCGTGACCCGTGACTATGGGGCGACCGCCGCCGAAAAATCCAATGAACTTCTTCTACACATGGGGATCGCCGTCTTTGGCGTCGCCCTGCTCATCCTCTTTTTTCTGGGCTGGCGCGAATCCACCATTGTCATGCTCGCCATCCCCTCGACCCTGGCCCTGACCCTGCTGGTTTTTTATCTGTATGGCTATACCCTGAACCGCATCACCCTCTTTGCCCTGATCTTTTCCATCGGCATTCTGGTGGATGACGCCATCGTCGTGGTGGAGAATATCGTTCGCCACAGACGACTGCCGGCCAACCGGCAACGATCCCTGATGACGGTGGCCGTGGAGGCGGTGATTGAGGTGGGCAACCCCACCATCCTGGCCACCCTGGCAGTTATTGCCGCCATCCTGCCCATGGCCTTCGTGGGCGGCCTGATGGGCCCCTATATGCGGCCTATTCCCATCGGCTCTTCGGCGGCCATGCTTTTTTCCCTGATTATCGCCTTCACCGTCACGCCCTGGGCGGCGACTCATATTCTGAAAAAAATGAGCGCCAGCAAAACCGACAGCGCGGCCCCGCTGGAGGACGACCACGATCACGCCCCTGATGACTGGTTCACCCGATTATATCACCGGATTATGGAGCCCCTGCTGGCAAAAGGGGCGGCCAGACTGGTCTTTTTTGTTATCATTATTACGCTCCTGCTTGCCGCCTGTTCCATGGTCTATGGGGGATTGGTCAAGGTGAAGATGCTGCCCTTTGACAACAAGAGCGAGTTTCAGGTGATCCTCAATATGCCCGAAGGTTCCACCCTGGAGCAGACCAGCCGGGTGGCCCTGGAAATGGCGGAGGTGGTCAAAAAAGATCCGGCCGTTGTGAATTATCAGGTCTATGCCGGAACGGCTTCACCCTATAATTTTAACGGTCTGGTTCGCCATTATTTTATGCGTAGCGGCCCGACAGTGGCCGATATTCAGGTCAATCTGCGTCCCAAGCACGAACGGGATACGCAGAGTCATGGCATTGCCGTGCGGGTGCGGCCTGCCATTGCTGCCATTGCCAGCAAATACGGGGCGGCGGTGGCGGTGGCCGAAGTCCCGCCCGGCCCCCCGGTTCTACAAACCCTGGTGGCGGAAATTTACGGGCCCACCGCCGCCGACCGTGTCCATCTGGCCGAGACGGTCAAAGGTATTTTTGAGCAGACCGAAGGGGTGGTGGATGTGGACTGGTACCGCGAGGCGGACCGGCAACGGCTGGTGTTGACGGTGGACAAAGAAAAAGCGGCCCTGAGCGGCATCTCTGAAGATGAGATTGCCCGGACCGTCCATATCGCCATGCAGGGAAAAGCTATTGATCTCTTTCATCGCCCCGACGATAAAGAGGAAATTGACCTGACGCTGGAATTTCCCCGAGAACTCAAGGCCCGCCTGGATGATCTCCTGAACATCTCCCTGCGCTCAACCACAAACGCCTCCTCCCTGGTGCCCTTGCGCGAGCTGGTCAGGGTGAGTGAAGAGCCGGTGGAGCAACCCATCTACCGGAAGAACCTGAAACCGGTGATTTTCGTTACTGGCGATGTGGCTGGCAGCGTTGAAAGCCCGGTCTATGCCATTCTGGATATGAACAAGAAGCTGGCCGAACTGAAAGGAACCGATTTTGGTGGGCGAGAGGAGAAGGTTGAAATTTTCAATCTCAATCAGCCCTTTATGGAAGCGGAACCGTCCATGAAATGGGACGGCGAATGGCATATCACCCTGGAGGTCTTTCGTGATCTGGGCCTGGCCTTCGCCGTGGTCATGATCCTGATCTATATGCTGATGGTGGGCTGGTTCAAGGACTATTTCACCCCCCTGGTGGTCATGGCGGCCATTCCCTTTTCGCTCATCGGCATTCTGCCCGCCCACTGGGGATTCGGGGCCTTTTTCACCGCCACCTCCATGATCGGCTTTATGGCCGGCGCGGGAATCGTAGTGCGAAACTCGATCATTCTGGTGGATTTCATCGAACTGCGCCTCAGTCATGGCCTGCCCCTGGCCGAGGCCGTAGTCGAGGCCGGAGCCATTCGCTTCCGCCCCATGCTCCTGACCGCCCTGGCGGTGGTAGTGGGGGCCTCGGTGATTCTCGCCGACCCCATCTTTCAAGGGCTGGCCATCTCCCTGATGTTTGGCGAAATAGCCTCACTGCTCATCAGCCGCATGGCCGTGCCGGTCTTGTATTTTATGCTGAAAAACAGGAAGAAGGCGGCCTGATGTGCAGGCGTTTGGCAGGTAATAAATGATGTTCAAATGTC
>DYNG01000112.1 GCA_020721165.1 Desulfocapsa sulfexigens | reverse complement strand
AACCAGTTTCTCCCTGGAATGGAGGCTTTTGCCATGTGGTATGGCGGCCATCAGTTTGGCAACTGGGCCGGCCAGCTTGGAGACGGGCGGGCGATCAATCTGGGGGAGGTGATCAACAATCATGGTGAACGCTGGCTCCTGCAATTAAAAGGAGCCGGCCCTACTCCTTATTCTCGCGGGGCAGACGGACTTGCCGTGCTCCGTTCATCAATCCGCGAATTTCTCTGCAACGAGGCCATGCACCACCTTTGAATCCCCACCAGCCGTGCGCTCAGTGTCATCACCACCGGTGAAATGGTGGAGCGAGACATGTTCTATGACGGTCGTCCCAAGGATGAACCAGGTGCTGTTATCTGCCGGGTTGCACCCTCCTTTCTCCGCTTCGGCAATTATGAGATCCTTACCGCCAGAAGCGAGATCCCCTTGCTGAAAAAACTGGTTGACTATACCATCCGCACCGACTTTCCCCATCTCGGAGAGCCGTCAATACCGGTGTATGGACAATGGTTTTGGGAAATCTGCCGTACCACGGCAGCCATGATCGTCCACTGGATGCGGGTCGGCTTCGTCCATGGAGTCATGAATACCGACAACATGTCTATCCTCGGGCTGACCATTGATTACGGCCCATACGGCTGGCTGGAGGGTTTTGACGATAATTGGACACCCAACACCACCGACAGCCAGGGACGCCGCTACAGCTTTGGCAATCAACCACATATCGGTCAGTGGAATCTCTTCCAACTGGCTAATGCCATCCATCCCCTGATCAATGACAACGAGCCGTTTCAGGAAGCGCTTTCCCTGTATAATAAGCTGTTTTACAAAGAATGGAACCAGATGATGGCCGATAAACTTGGATTTGCAGAGTTCATTGCCGCAACCGATGAGCCGATCATCAGCGAACTCGTAGAAATCCTGCAGCTTGTGGAAACCGACATGACCATCTTCTTCCGAAAACTGTCCTCCATCCCAACCACCGGCAGCAGCACGAATCAGGAGGGATTAACCTTTGCCGACACATCACTGCTCCCCTTCGCAGACGCCTGGTATCAACCCGACACAATCACCCCCGAATACCGGCAACGCATCATCCATTGGCTCACCACCTATATCAACCGACTGCGCCAGGACAACCTGCCTGACGAAGAGCGAAAAACAAGAATGAACCGCGTCAATCCCAAATATATACTCCGCAATTATCTCGCCCAGCTTGCCATCGACAAAGCCGAAAACGGAGACTTTGCCATGGTGCACGAGCTCCTCGACCTTGTCCGGGCCCCCTACGACGAACAGCCAGACCGAGAACATTTCTTCAGTAGACGCCCCGATTGGGCCCGCAACCGTCCCGGATGCTCCATGCTCTCCTGCAGCTCATAGCAACTGCAGCATTATCAACGCTTGCATTAAAGCCGTAGAATGGAAATGTGGAATAGGATCAGTGCAAGAAATGGAGTCAGGATTGAGAAAAGGGTATTCTGTCGGCAATAAGTCATTTGGGGGAAGTAAAAGGGCGCTGTACTTATTTCCCTGTTTCGTCTTTACAAAGCAGCCTCGCCAGCATACACTCATTTATGGGCCAATGTCTTGTAAACAAATGAGTCGCCACAAATGCAACTGGAACGACTTGTACGCCTGTTTCGCAATGGATAGAAACAGGCCATTAATAATTCCAACAGAATTGGAATTAGAAGGGAATGAAACCATTATTCACAAAGTGGCAACCACCTCATTGTCAAGGTTGTAGTGAAGATAAGCCTTCTTGAATAATTAGCCAGTTGAGTGCCCTTTGAAGATGATTTGCCAGAAATCCCCAACACCCAAGTTGAGGCAGAGGGTATTTTTTAATATGGTCAAACCCAAATACCTTTTAGTCACCAACATTCTGTCGAAATTGACCAAACAACCAAAGGGATACGCGGCGCAGAAAATTACTTCTCGAGTCCCTAAGCAGAAAAATGCAATCAAGAGTCTAATGCTACGATCCAAGGAGTTCATTAATGAAAATATTCGTCGTCTATTGGCACCCGGAACCTCAAAGTTTTAACGGCGCGATGTTTCGCACGGCTTGTGAGACGCTTGTCGGTGCGGGACATGAGGTTAAAATTTCCAACCTGTATGAAATGCGCCTCGACCCGGTTTCCAGCCGGAAAAACTTTACAACGGTAAAAGATCCGAACTACTTTAAACAGCAGATCGAAGAGATGTATGCTACCGAAAGGCATGGCTTTGCGGCAGAGATTGAGTCCGAGATGGAGAAGCTTGAGTGGTGCGACCTGATGATCTGGCAGTTTCCGCTCTGGTGGTTTGGTTTGCCAGCTGTTTTCAAAGGTTGGGTTGACCGTGTTTTTGCGATGGGGCGCATTTACAACTTTGAAAACATCTATGAAACCGGCGTTTTTCGCGGCAAACGAGCGCTGCTTTCTCTGACGACAGGTGGTCCCGAAGATGCCTACCGTAAAGGCGGGTTCAACGGGGACATCACAGCCATCTTGCGCCCGATCCAGCGGGGCATGTTGCAGTTCGTTGGTTTTGATGTATTGGCGCCACAGATCGTGTATGCGCCTGTGCGCATGACGGAGGAGGAGCGGAAACAACATCTGGCGGACTATGCCAGACGCTTGGGAGAAATTGCCCGGGAAACACCCATTGATGTCGGGAGTTTCTGAAACGCGACCTGATACACGCTTCGAGAAGGACGGTCCGCCAGCAAGCTGGGCCTACCTGCTCCGCACTCCTCAAGCTAAACGGCAGGTTGGTCAATGAGGTTATCAGAATGAGTGGTTGTTGCGATAAAAATTGTTCCTTGGATGCCCTTCGTAAAAGGCAGCGGGGAACGCTGCAAATTGTGCTCGGCGTCAATGCTGTTATGTTCCTGGTTATCGTGGTGGCCGCGCTTTATGGCAACTCAACGGCACTGCTGGCCGACAGCCTTGATAATCTTGGAGATGCTTTGACATATGGCCTCAGCCTGTACGCCGTTTCGAGGGGCGCTACCGTTAAGGCCAAGGTCGCGCTGTTCAAGGGTGGCCTGATTTTTCTGGCCGCCTGCGTTGTGGCTGCCCAAATTACCTACAAGCTTTTTGTGCCAAGCGTCCCCCTCCTGGAGGTCATGGGTGCGTTCAGCCTTCTTGGTCTTGCCGCAAACTCGCTTTGTCTTTACCTGCTCTGGCGGCATCGCCATGAAGATGTAAATATGAGTTCTGTGTGGGAGTGTTCACGAAACGACATCGCATCAAATCTTTCGGTGTTTGTTGCCGCAGGAGCGGTGTGGCTTACCGGTTCAGGCTGGCCCGATATCTTGGTCGCACTCGGTCTCGTATGGCTTTTAATGCGCTCCGCGATTCGAGTCATTTCTTCAGCCATGGCAGAACTGCGTGCGGCAACCTGAACAAAAAACAATACCATCAATACGGACGGCAAAAAGCGTCGCTCCCTCGTCGCCCCCTTTTTGCCGCAGGTTATGCTTGATTGTCAGCTTTTTATTTACTGAGGAGAATCATCCATGAAAAACAGCAAATTGTTTGAACCGATCTCAATCGGAGATCTTCGTCTTAATAACAGAATCGCTATGGCGCCGATGACAAGGGGACGAGCCGGGGAGGAACGGGTGCCCAATAACCTCATGGCGGAATATTATTTTCAAAGATCCGGTGCCGGTTTACTGATAACAGAGGCAACAGTTATATCAAAACAGGGTATCGGGTGGATTGGTTCACCGGGAATTTATACTGATGAAATGGTCGAGGGTTGGAAAAAAATCACCGAGAAAATCAAACCGACCGGCACTCCCATCTTCTTGCAGCTTTGGCACTGCGGCAGGGTGTCGCACAGTGATTTTCATGAAGGCAATCTGCCTGTTTCCGCTTCCGCAGTGAAGTTGAACGGCGATCACATTCATACCCCTTTCGGCGCCAAGCCTTACGAAACACCGCGCCAGATGAGTATTGATGAAATCAAAACGACCGTCAGTGATTACCGGAAAGCTGCGGAAAATGCCAGGGCTGCCGGTTTTTCAGGGGTAGAGATTCACGGCGCTAACGGATATCTGATCAATCAGTTTCTTGATGCCACCACGAATCAACGAAATGATCAATACGGCGGCAGCCTGGAAAACAGATTTCGTTTTTTTAAAGAGGTACTGGAAGCGATCCTTGAGGTATGGCCGTCAAACCGGGTCGGTGTGCGCATCTCGCCAAACGGTGTTTTTAATGATATGGGCTGTGACGATTATCGTGAATTATATCTTTTCGTCGCCAATGAGATAAACAAATTAACGCTCGGTTATCTTCATATCATGGACGGTTTGGCCTTCGGTTTTCATGGAAAAGGCGAGCCGATGTCCCTGAGCGAGTTCAGGAATGTTTTTCAGGGGATCATAATCGGGAATTGCGGCTATACAAAAGAGAGCGCCCAGGAAAGAATTGCCGAAGGCAATGCCGACATTATAGCCATCGGCAGGCCGTTTATAACAAACCCCGACCTGCCCGAAAGGTTCAGAAATAATTGGCCCCTGAATCCTTCTGAGGACATGTCGTTATGGTATACCCCCGGATCTGAAGGCTACACCAACTATGAGCCTTATAAGCCTTGAACTGGTACAATAAACGGAGGAAGGCCATATCCAACATGTTCGACCACTAAAAAAGGAGGTGACCCGGGAATAATCTTGTTTTGTGTGGGCCGAAAGGCGTAATATGGACTACTAAAACATCTAAGAAAGAGGCGACAACATGAGTAAGAAGATCGAAGTAGAAACCGCAGAGGCTTTCGGAAGAACTTTTGTAAAAGGGA